>JANXMD010000569.1 GCA_025354845.1 Verrucomicrobiota bacterium
CCTTCTTGAGGCTGCCGTAGCCGTAACCGCCGGCGCGTAGCAAGGCCTCTTGGTTGGCGCCTTCGACAGGATCGAGGAGCTTGAAGAGTTGCACCACCAGGTTCTTGTCGGCGTCGGGCTTGGGCTCCTCGGGGGTGCGGCTGTCCATCACGATCCCCATGATCTTCTTCTTGGTCGCCTTCTCCTCACCAAAGAGCTCGATCGTGTTGTTGTAGCTCTTGCTCATCTTTTGGCCGTCGAGGCCGGGCACCACGGCGACCGACTCCTGGATCCGGGGTTCGGGAATGACAAAGGTCTCGCCGTAGATGTGATTAAATTTCAGCGCGATGTCGCGCGTGACCTCCAGGTGCTGTTTCTGGTCCTTGCCCACCGGGACGACGTTGGAGTCATAGAGCAGAATGTCCGCGGCCATCAGCACGGGGTAGGCGAACAGGCCGTGGTTCACCGAACCGATCTCGCCGTCGCCGAGCTTGGCTACCTTGTCCTTGAAGCTGTGGCAGCGTTCGAGAAGACCCATGGGCGTGATGGTGGTCAGCAACCAGGCGAGTTCGGTGTGTTCGGGGACATCCGATTGACGCCAGAGCACGGCCTTGGCGGGATCGAGTCCACAAGCCAGCCAGTCGAGGGCCACGTCGAGCGTGTAACGCCGCCGGAGATCGGGATCCGTCAGCGAGGTCATCGAGTGGTAGTTGGCGATGAAATAGAACGCCTCGCCCTGATCCTGAAGTTGGATGGCGGGCAGCATGGCACCGAAGTAATTGCCCAGATGCAGGGCGCCGCTCGGCTGAATGCCGGTAAGAATGCGCATCGGGAAAGACTGCCGTCGAACGGCTTCGGGTGCAATCGGGCGATGGGGAAGACGCGCCGGGAGGAGAACCGGGACCGAGAGTCCCCTTGGTCCTCGCTGGGCGACGACAGCCAATCCGCGGGGAGCCCTTGGCAAGAAGCGCAGCGCACGGCGATCCGGCGACGGCTTTCCTTCGGTCTGTCATGATCAACATCACCCGTCTTTATTGCGGCGTTGCCCAGAATGCGGATGCCCTGCGGTACGGCCAGGGGCATGGCGCCCCGCGGACGGCCGCCGAGCGGAAGCCGATTGTCGTCTGGAACATCACCCGCCGGTGCAATCTCAAGTGCATCCACTGCTATTCGGATTCCGACGCACGGGAATATCCTGGTGAGCTGAACTGGGATCAGTGCACGGGAGTGGTGCAGGATCTGGCGAACTATGGCGTGCCGGCCGTGCTTCTGTCGGGCGGCGAACCGCTGGTGCATCCTCGCTTTTTCGATCTCGCCAAGCTCGCGCGCGATTCCGGACTTCGCCTCACCTTGTCCACGAACGGAACACTGATCGACTCGACCGCCGCCGAGAAGATCAAGGCGCTTGGGTTTTCCTACGTGGGCATCTCGCTCGACGGCATCGGCGCCACTCACGACCATTTTCGGGGGCGAGTGGGGGCCTTTGACAAGGCGGTTCGCGCCTTCCGCCACTGCAAGGCGGTCGAGCAGAAGGTCGGTCTCCGGCTCACGCTTTCGCGGCATAATCTCGATGATCTTGACGGCATCCTGGATTTCATCGAGCGGGAGAACATCGATCGCGTTTGTTTCTATCACCTTGTCTACAGCGGCCGCGGCCGTGGCCTGGTGGATGTGACCCACGACGACAGCCGGAAGGCGTTGGACAAGATTCTCGATCGCACGGCGCGCTGGGCAGCGGAAGGGATGCCGCGGGAGGTTTTGACCGTGGATCAACCCGCGGATGGCCCTTACCTCTACCTACGGCTGTTGCGCGAGAATCCGGAGAGAGCCCAGCAGGTGATGGACCTGCTTCAATGGAACGGCGGTGGCGCCAACAGCTCGGGCACGGGCATTGGCAATATCGACACGCAGGGCAACGTGCATCCCGATCAGTTCTGGCAGTCGCTCACCCTGGGAAACGTGAAGGAACGGCCCTTCAGCGAGATCTGGCGAGATCCCGCCAACAACCTGCTCGCGAAACTACGCAACCGAAACGAGCACCTCCGTGGCCGCTGTGCCGATTGCCGCTTCCTCGGCGTTTGCGGGGGCGGATTCCGGGTCCGTGCCGTGCAGGTGTACAACGATCTCTGGGCGTCTGATCCGGCCTGTTATTTGACGGACTCCGAGATCTCCAAGTCCGCCTGATCCGGTCGGACTGCGGGATTTCAAATCAGGATTCCCGCATGGATTTGAAGAGGGTGGGTGGTTAGGCTCGTCGGTGATCCCAGCCGTCCGGTCCATGGCTCATCACCCACCAGTCCCTTCCGCCCGTCGCCGCGCCGTTTGGTGTGTCGTGACGCTGGTGATGGCGTCTCTCGGGATGTCGAGGCCCATGGCGTCCTCGGCAGCGGAGCCGCCGTCGCTTCCGTCGGCGGATCATTGGGCATTTCATCCGATCGGTTGTCCCGCGGTTCCCACGGTTTCAGCGGCGAATCCAGGCTGGGCTCGGAACCCGGTCGATCGGTTTCTACTCACCCGTCTGGAACAGGCCGGATTGGAGCCCTCGCCTGAAGCGGATCGGCGAACCCTGTTTCGCCGGCTGAGCTTCGACCTCCGGGGTCTGCCCCCAACCAGGGAGGAAATCGCGGAGTTTCTCGCCGATTCCCGTGTGGATGCCTGGGAACGATGGGTTGAACGGTTTCTCTCTTCCGCTGCCTATGGCGAGCGTTGGGGACGTCACTGGTTGGATGTGGCCGGATACGCCGATTCCAACGGGTATTTCAACGCCGACTCCGATCGCCCGCTGGCATGGAAGTATCGCGACTACGTGGTCCGGTCGATCCGCTCGGACAAGCCGTTCGATGCGTTCATCCGGGATCAGATTGCCGGCGATGAGTTGGTGGGATTCGTGCGCGACGGCGATTCCGGCCCCGCGATCGCCGACGCTCTGATCGCCACTCATTTCCTGCGCAATCCACCCGATGGGACCGGCGAGAGTGACGGCAATCCGCTCGAGGTAAAGGTGGATCAATACACCGTCTTGGAAGGCGCCGTGCAACTGGTGGGAACTGCGTTCCTGGGCGTTACCTTGCAGTGCGCCCGTTGCCATGATCATAAATTTGAACCGGTTCGGCAGTCCGATTACTACGCGCTCGAGGCCGTGTTGCGTCCGGCGTTTGATCCCGGTGCCTGGAGGAAGCCGCAGGCGCGGAAGCTGGACCTGGCGACGCGGGCCGAACGGGAGCGTCGGGCCCTGGAGTTGGCGGCGCACGCGCGCGAGGTGAAGACACTTGAGTCGGCCATCGCCGCGGTGCAGACGCCCTACCGCCGTCGCTGGATTGAAGAGTCGTCCGCCGGGCGCAAGGCGGACGAAGTGAAAGCGGTGTTGCAGGCCTTTGACACCCCCGAGGCGCAGCGCAACGACACGATGAAGTCGCTGTTGAAGGCGCAGGCGGCGGTGGTGGACGTCGAAGGGTCGGTCCTTACCCGGACGTATCCCGAACTCAAGGCGGCTCTGGCACCGTTGCAGCAGACCCTGGAGCGCCGTCGGGCTGCGGCGCCGCAGTTGATCGACTCCATCTCCGTTCTCGACGAGCCCGTGTCGGCGGCTCCGGCGCATCATCTACTGGTCCGGGGCAACCACGCAAACGAGGGGGCCGAGGTGGGGCCGGGCGTTCCCGAGTTGTTGTCCGGTGGGTTGCTTCGCTTTGACCTCTCGTCCCCATCTGCGGATTCGACGCACCGAACTTCCGGAAGGCGGCTGGCTTTGGCGCAATGGCTGACCGATCCGCGTCATCCCCTGGTGGCGCGAGTGTGGGTGAACCGGGTGTGGAAGCTGCACTTCGGCGAAGGCTTGGTGGCCACCGCTGACAACCTGGGCCGCAGCGGCGGCACGCCGTCGCATCCCGAACTGCTCGATTGGCTCGCTTCCGAATTCATCCGGTCTGGCTGGAGTCTCAAGCATCTCCATCGGCTCCTCGTAAACTCTTCCGCGTGGCGTCAGTCCTCCCGCTTCGATGATCGTACCGGCCCTGCCGTAGGGGCCCTCGCCCGTGCACAGCAGGTGGACGGCTCCAATCGACTGCTCTGGCATTATCCGATCCGTCGGCTCGATGCCGAGGCGCTGCGCGACAGCATGCTGGCCGCGAGCGGGGAAATGGATACGCGGGTGGGTGGGCCCTACACGCCGATCCAGGCGGATGCGGCCGGCCAGATCGAGGTCAACGAGTCCACGCCGGGGGCACGCCGACGGTCGCTCTACCTTCAGCAGCGCCGGACCCAGCCGTTGAATTTGCTGGAAGTCTTTGACGGACCGCAGCCCAACCCAGTTTGCATCCAGCGCAATCCGTCCACTGTCGTCCTGCAATCGCTCTCGCTGCTGAATTCGGACTTCGCCCGTCGGCGCGCCAGCGCCATGGCAAGGCGAGTGCTGGAATTCGACGCTGCTGATTCCGAGAGACGCGTGACCGCCGCCTTCGAACTGACCACTGGACGTCCACCGACCGGGCCGGAACGCACCGCAGCGGTGGCGTTCCTGGACCACGCCACCCGTCGACGAGTGGGGGCGGAGACGCGCGCGTGGACCGACTTCTGCCAGATGCTGCTCGCGGGCAATGCCGCCGTGTATGTCGAGTAATCGCCCCAGCCCCTTCGCTCTGAACCGCCGCGCGTTCTTCCAGACGTCCGCGGGCGCTCTCGGATCCCTCGCGCTGTCGCACCTGCTGTCGGCGGAGTCGCTGACCGGTGCGACGCATCGTCCTCTCGCACCGCGGCCTCCCGGGTCGCGTCCGCGGGCGAAGTCGGTCATCTGCCTCTTTCAGCACGGTGGGCCGAGCCAGATGGATCTCTTCGACCCCAAGCCCGAACTCAATCGCCGCGACGGGCAGACCTATCCCGGCGACCTGGAAATCCATTTCGACAAGCAGGCGGGAAAACTTCTGCAATCCCCCTTCCGGTTCCGTCGCTACGGACAGTGCGGAATGGAATTGTCGGAATTGTTGCCGCACACCGGATCGATCTGCGACGACATCACCTTGGTGCGGTCGATGAAGACGGACTCGGTGGATCACGAATCGGCCCTGCGGCTGATTCACAGCGGCAAGTTTCAGGCGGGGAGGCCGACGCTCGGAGCCTGGGTGCTCTACGGATTGGGCACGGAGCGTCAGGATCTTCCGGCGTATGTGGTGCTGTCCGATCCAGGTGGACTGCCGGTGGACGGCATCCGCAACTGGACCTCAGGCTGGCTTCCGGCCGAGTTTCAGGGGACCCAACTGCGCAGCGAGGGAACGCCGGTGTTCAACCTGGCCACACCCGAGGACCTCGCGGGCGAGGGGCGTCGCGATCAACTCGATCTTCTCGCCGCGCTCAACCGCAACCACCTGACGCGCCATCCCGGTCACCCAGAACTCGAGGCGCGAATCACCAACTTTGAGATCGCCGCGCGGATGCAGACCTCGGTGGGCGAGGTGCTGGATCTGGATCGCGAACCCGAGTCGGTGAAACGACTGTACGGGCTCGATCATGCCGATAAGGCCACTGCAAACTACGCGCGGCGGTGTCTCATGGCCCGCCGGTTGGTGGAACGCGGTGTGCGGTTTGTGCAGGTGTATCTCAGCGGCCAACCCTGGGATACCCACGATAAGAATGCCGAACGGCTCCGCGGATTGTGCCGCATGACCGACCAGCCCAGCGCCGCACTCGTGAGTGACCTCAAGCAGCGCGGGTTGCTCGACGACACCATCGTCCTCTGGACTGGCGAATTCGGTCGTCTCCCCATTTCGCAGGGCAAGGATGGACGCGATCACAACCGCCACGCCTTTTCGCTCTGGATGGCCGGCGGCGGTTTCCGAAAGGGCCATGTGCACGGAGCCACCGATGAGTTTGGGTATCGATCCGTCGATCAGGTGGTGCGCGTGTACGACCTTCACGCGACCCTGTTGCAGGCGCTCGGGTTGGATCACACTCGGCTCACGTACCCGCACGAGGGTCGCGACGACAGTTTGACCGATCCCACGGTCACCCAGGCTCAGGTGGTGGAGTCGTTGCTGGCATGAAACTTCCCGGAATGGCGTGAGAGGAACTGTTGTATGAATCGATTCGTTACTTCGCTGCGCTGTCGTGTTGTCTGCCTCGGGATTGTCGCCACGGTTTTGGTTCCTGGGCTCAGGGGATCGGCCGCGGAACTGCCTCTGCTTCGCACCAACGACGTTGTGGTGCTGGTGGGTGGCTCGATTCTCGTGTCGGAAAACAACTCGGGTATCCTGGAGACGGCGCTCCAGTTGGCGCATCCGGGGGCCGGCTTGCGGGTTCGTAATCTGGCAAAGGAGGGGGATACCGTCTTTCTGCGGCCGCGGGACGTGAACTATCCCGACGTCGCCCAACAGGCGCGCCAGGCGCGGGCCTCAGTGATTGTCGTTCAGTACGGCCGCTCCGAGGCGCTGTCTGGACGAGCGCGCCCCGCCGAGTTTCGCGCCGCCTATGCGTCCCTGCTTGATGAGTTGGCGCGGGTCACGCCGCGAATGCTGCTGCTCACGCCGCCTCCTTTCGAACGTGCCGCACCGCCGCTACCGGACCTCACCGCCCGCAACCCGATCCTGGCGGCCTACGCCGAGCAGATTCGGGGTCTGGCACGCGAACGAGGCCTTCCGCTAATCGATCTCCACCAGTCCGTTCGTCCCGCTGGAGTTGGTGAGGCGAGACGCACCGTGGATGGAGTTCAGCTTTCCGTCGTGGGAGAGCGCACGGTAGCGGCGTCCCTGCTTCGCGGTCTGGGAAAAGGGGCTGTCGCTGACGTGGTGGATGCCGGTGATGGCGGCGTGTGGAGCGATCCTCGAGTGCGCGAGCTCCAGGCGGCGGTCGTGGAGAAGAACCGTTTGTGGTTTGGCTACGTCCGGCCCACCAACTGGGCGTTCCTGGCAGGGGATCGCACCGAACAGTTGAGCAGCCGGGACCATCGCGATCCAAAGATCCGCTGGTTCCCCGCCGAAATGGAGCAGTTCGTGCCGCTAATCGCCGAGGCCGATCGGCACGTCGCTGCCAGGATTCCCGCGCCCGGACTAGTGCCTTCCCTTCAATGAACACGAGCCTTCAATTTTGGATGGTGGCCCTGATGGCCGCGCAGCGGCTGCATGCGGTCGACGCGATCGCCGATCCGTCGAATCCTGAAACCGAGCGCGCGTCGTTCCGGGTGGCTCCGGGATTCGACGTCACCCTTTTTGCGTCCGAACGCGAGGGTGTGGTGAAGCCGATTCAAATTCGCTTCGATCCCGATGGCCGCCTGTGGGTGGTGGGCAGCACCGTGTACCCGCAGATTCGTCCCGGGCAGCCGGCCGAGGACAAGGTGATCGTGCTTGAAGATCGCGATGGCGACGGACGGGCGGACCGTTCGACGGTTTTCGCCGACGGCCTCATGATCCCCAGCGGCATCGAGTGGGGGCATGGCGGCATCTACGTCGGGAGTAGCACCGAGCTCCAGCATCTTCGCGACACCGATGGCGATGGACGGGCGGATCAGCGGACCATTCTCTTCCGCGGCTTTGGCACGGGG
>JANXMD010000588.1 GCA_025354845.1 Verrucomicrobiota bacterium
CGTTCTTTTCGACTATTCGCCCCCGTGGTTCAATCGGGAGACTGCTCCGTAAAAATCTAGGAGTCGGCTGCTCCTCACGAGTGTTGCCGCTTCGTCGGGACATTCCCGCCGTCACTTCCGGCCGGACTCGGCGCGGGGTTGAAAACAGATCCTCCGGACGGCGTCGTCAAACCCCTCGGCGCCGCGGGTGATCTTGATCTCCACCCGCATGAAGACGACCCGCAGGTCGCGTCGATCCAGTTTCGGGAACCGCACGGCGTCCTTCTGGGTGGTCACCACCATGTCGGCGCGCCGCTTCTTTCCGCGGTTGATCGCGTCCAGGACCTCCTGCTGACTGAAGCGGTGATGATCGGCGAAGCGCCGCGCCAGCACGATTTCCGCCCCCAGTTCACTGAGTTTCTGCTCGAAGCTTTCCGGCTGCGCGATGCCACTCAGGCTGGCGATCCGGCGCCCGCGGAGGAGGTCGAGGCCGAATTGCTCCCCGGTGAAGACGTCTTCAAAATAAAGCGGGTGGTGCACGCACTCCACCACCTCGGCGCGGGTGTTGAGCCGCGCCACGCGCACGCGGAGATCGTCAGTCTTGCGGCTGAGTTCCGGCGTGCTGCGGTCCACCTTGGTGAGAAAGACCACGCTGGCGCGCGACAGATGCGAGGGCGGTTCTCGCAGCGTCCCGCGGGGCAGGAGATACTCGTTGCCGAACGGTTGCTGGGCATCCACGAGCACCACATCGGTGCGCCGGCCGCGCAGCTTCCAGTACTGAAATCCGTCGTCGAGGAGCAACGTGTCGCAGCCAAACCGTTCGACCGCGTAGCGGCCAGCCTTCACCCGATCCTTGTCCACCAGCACCACCACGTCCTTGAGATTCGAGGCGAGCATGTAGGGCTCGTCGCCGGCGGTCTCGGAATCGAGCAACAGAGAATGGCCGTCGCTGACCACTCGGGGCGGCGTGGTGTCCTCGCGTAGCAGGATTTTGTCGATCATGCGTTCGGCGAACGGCTTGGGGCGCGAGCGGTAGCCGCGCGAGAGAATGGCCACCTTGCGCCCGGCGTCCTGCAGCGCCCGGGCAAACTTCTCCACCACCGGCGTCTTCCCCGTGCCGCCCACCGTCAGGTTGCCGATGGCGATCACCTGCACGCCGAGCGTGGAGTCGCGGAGGATGCGCGCATTGTAGAGGATGCGACGAATCTTCACCGCGAGCGCGAAGACCCGGCTCAACGCGAGCAGCAGAAAGCGCACGGCCGCG
>JANXMD010000065.1 GCA_025354845.1 Verrucomicrobiota bacterium
GCGGTCATGGGACTGCCGTCGGTGTTGGTGAGGAGGATCGGTCCCGTGTACACCTGCGCAGATGCGCCGCCGGGAACCGGAAGCGAGCCGTCCGTGGTGTATTGGATGACGGCATTCGGGTGATCGCAGTGGAGCGACAGGCGAAAAGGATCCACGAAGGTCAGTCCCGGATGAGAGAATCGAACCGGGGGGGCGAAGCCATCCCCTGTAGTGGAATTCGCGGCACCCGGGGTGGGTTTTGTAAAATACCCGACGAGGCCAGGGGACGATGGATCGCGACCGTAGCTCACATCGCGTCGCTGCGGAGGGTAGGTGGGACCGAAGTCCGAGAGGACCTCGCCATCGGGAGCCACCAGGGCCAGGTACTCGCCACCCGGATCCAGGCGGAAGTTCGTGTGGAAGGTGGCTATGCTGTTGGCGTGGGCCCGGCAGGCGCGCGCGGGCAGGAAGGTCTTGTTCTTCTGCGAGGCGAAGACCACGAGATAGGAACCCGGCTGCAGTTCGTAGGCGGGGAACTTCCACTTCGCGAGCTGAGTGGCATCGTCGGTCAGCGACCAATCGAGCAGATTCACGACAGTGGAACCGGAGTTGAAGAGCTCGATCCAATCGGGGCGATCGCAATCGTCGTCGTAGAGCGTGACGTCATTCTCCGCCATAAACTCGGAGATCATCACATGACGTCGCGCCAATGCGGGATCGTAGGTGAGCTTCCAGGATCCGCCGGGAAATCCCTGCGCGGGCTGAGTGGCGTCGATGATTCCCGAGTTGTCCCGCCAGCGGAACTCCACCACGCCTCCTGGCGGCTGTGAAAACGAGAAGACGTAGACGCTTGCGGAGGCGCCCGCGAGCGCAGTAGCCGGGGAACCGTTGACGAGCAGATCCTCGGCATCGACGCCGGACACGGCGGTGTCGAAATGCACCTCCATCGTGGTTAAGCCCTCCACCGTGGTGCCTGCCGCCGGAAGCGTTTCCACCATCACCGGGGCGGCGGTGAGCAGCGAGGCACTGTGTAGAAGAAGCGCGGTGCCGAGCGTCCACAGAAGTCGACGCCATGGGTGCGGGAAAGAATCCATCGGGAAGTTGATGGATGACCGTGCGGGCAGTCGCGCGCCTTGCCAAGGATTTCCCGGGTCGGAAGGGGCTATGCCGTGAGGACGGGTCCTGTTAGTTTGAGGCTCATGAGTTCGGGCCACGATATTCGATGGAAGCAGCGCTTCGAGAATTTCACCCGTGCCCTCGCCTTGCTTCGCAGTGCGTTGGAAAACGGCCCGCAGGCGCTGAACCCATTGGAAAAGGAAGGAGCCATTCAACGCTTCGAGTACTGTTTTGAATTGGCGTGGAAGACGGTCAAAGACTATTTGGAACAGTCCGGAATCGTCGTGACTGCCCTCACCCCGAGACAGGTCTTGAAAGACGCTTGCGCCGCCAAGGTGCTTCGGGACGGCCAAGTTTGGATCGAGATGCTCGATCACCGGAACCTCCTCTCCCACACTTACGATCAGGCACGCTTCGCAGAGGCGGTGCAGGCCATTCAAAAGCGCTATCTTCCGGCGATGGTCGAACTTCATGGCTTCCTTCAAGGGGAGAGTGGGGCCTGATATGGGCGCCGCTCCGCTCAGTGAACGGGAACTGGAGCTGATTCGAGGCGTCTTGCGTCGTCATCCGGAGGTCCGGGTGGCGACCTTGTATGGTTCTCGAGCCAAAGGGATCCATTCGGAATACTCCGATGTCGACCTGTCACTTCAGGGCGAGGTGACTCCCCTCGGGGCGGAAGCCATCGCCGCGGAGTTGGAGGAATTGCCCACGCCGTATCGGTTCGACGTGCAGGCGTTGCAGGCCATCCAGCATCCGGCCCTGCTGGAGCATATCCGCCGAGTCGGAGTCGAAATCTATCCTGGAGCCTGACCGCGTTGGTCCGCCGCGGCTGGGTTTGAACGATTTTCGGTCGTGGATGGTCGATGGAGTTCCCTGACGTTCGGTCGAGTGCCCAACAGCCAAGGAATCCAATTGTGTCCCAACCAACCACCAACTGCGGACGCCGCTGGGTCATTGGGATTTACCTCGTCTGCGGAATGGCATTCGTCGGATTGACCGTTGCGGGGTGGTTCCGATTCCACGGAAAGCAAGTTGCAGTGGTGCCTGCTCCGTCGGTTCCGGTTGCTGCAACGGCGCCTTTATCCGTTGAACCATTGTTCCCAAGACCGCTGCCCACCGTGTCCTCCTCAGCGGAGTTTCTGAAGGCCGCGACGAATGAACCGGG
>JANXMD010000724.1 GCA_025354845.1 Verrucomicrobiota bacterium
GCAACAACGGGGCGCACGCCCGGTTCCGAAATCTCCGGGCAACCAGCACTCCCGCGGATGCCGACCTTCAATCCCCGCCGCCCGCGGCCCTCTATTCGCTCGTCGACCGCTTTCCCAAGCCCAACGACATCGGCTGGACCCACTTCAACCCCTTCGCGTCGTTTCGGGTGTTCAACGGGTTTACTGTGACCACCAACGGCCTCTACATCCTCACCGCGGCCCCCTCTCCCATTCCCAACAACCTGCCGGCGACCGTCGCGGCGCTGCGCCCGGAAGTGGACTGGTCCGACTTTCAATCGACGGTGGACTTCACCGCCTGGGCCGTGTCGGCGAAGACCAACGGATACATCCTCTCCATCGCTCGTGCGCACACCAACAACGACAACACCCTCGATTTCTATGGCCTGCGCGTGGTGCCGTCGGGGAACCCCAACATCCCAGGGACTGCAGCCTTCCCATTTCTCATTCTGGATCGGTGGGAACACGGCCTCCGCACCCGGACCAACAGCGAGGCCAATCTCCAGGCCATTACTTTCCTGAGTCCGGCCCAGACCTACCGGCTTGTCTTCAGCGGACAAGGGGACCTCCTGACCGGCCGACTCTACGAACTCTCCGACACCAACCGGCCGATCGCCCAGACCAGCCTCGTGGACTCCACGCTTCGACGCGGATTCGTTGGCCTGATGGCGGTGGACCGGTTCGCACTCAACAACGCCGGCAATTCCGGAGTTTCGGTGGGATTTGCGAACTTCGCGGCAGTCGGAAAGACGGTCGCCCTGTCCATCACCCGCGACGGGGTCCTGCAGTGGCCAAACGTGTTTACCGGTTGGACCCTGCAGCAAACGACGAACCCCGCGGGACCCTGGGTCAACGCCCCGGCGACCGTTCGCACCAACGGTGCCAATTTCGTGGCCTCGCCCGGAACCGTCCCACGCAATCAATTCTACCGGCTGTTCACGCCATAGCCGGCTTGCCGCGGAGGAAGGCCCGCACTCGGTCCCGAGCCGCCTCCACCAGGTCGCGATCGCGCCGGAGATCGCCGAACCGAAAATCTGGCAGGCCGCTCTGCTGACGCCCCACCAGCTCACCAGGTCCGCGAAGTCGGAGATCCGCCTCGGCCAGGGCGAACCCATCCTGCGTTCCCGCCATGATTCCAAGGCGTTCCTGAGCCTCCGGGGTCACCTGGCCCGACACCAAAATGCAATGGGACTCGTGAGCGCCGCGTCCGATCCGTCCGCGAAGCTGATGCAACTGGGCGAGGCCAAATTGCTCCGCATTCTCGATGATCATCAGGCTCGCGTTCGGTACATCGACGCCCACCTCGATCACGCTGGTCGCCACCAGCACCTGGAGCTTGCCGAGGCGAAACGAGTGCATCGCCTCCTCTTTCTGAGGCGCAGGCAGCTGACCGTGGAGCAGTCCCACGGTATGCGGCGCCAGCAACTTGCGGATCGCCTCATACTCGCGCGTGACCGCTTTGACCTCCTTCGGATCCTTCGTCTCGACCGCCGGATCCTTGTCGGCGGCGACGATCCGTGGATACACCACGTACGCTTGGCGCCCCTGATCCAATTGGTTGCGGACGAACTCCCACACCTTCGGCAGCGCCTCGGCATCGCGCACGTGGGTTCGGATCTTACCCCGTCCGGCGGGGAGCTCATCGAGGACGCTGACATCGAGATCGCCATACAGCGTGAGTCCCAGCGTCCGCGGAATCGGCGTTGCGGTCATCACCAGCAGGTGCGGATACAGCGATCCGGATCGGCCCTTGCGAAGCAGAGTCTCGCGCTGGGCGACGCCGAACTTGTGCTGTTCGTCGATGATCACCAGGCCCAGGCGATCCAGGGTCACCCGATCCTCCAGCAACGCGTGCGTGCCAACCCACACCTGCGCTCCGCCGGCAGTCAGCTCTCGCGTACTGGCATCCTCCCGGGTGCGACCGCCGCCGGTGCGCAACGACGTGGCAATCCCCAGCGGGCCGAGCCAGTGCGAAATCGTGCGATGCAACTGCTCCGCGAGAATCTCGGTGGGCGCCATCACCGCCACATTCCATCCGCTCTCCAGCGTCATGAGCGCGGCCAGCGCGGCGACGACGGTCTTGCCCGAACCCACATCGCCCTGCAGCAATCGGCGCATCGGGACGGGCCCGGCAAGATCCGCGCGCAGCTCGCGCAACACACGCACCTGCGCACCGGTGAGCTTGAATCCCAGCCCCGCGAGAAAGGGCTTCATCAACCGGTTGTCCCCGGAACACGGCGGCGCTTGCGCCTCACGTTCCAATTTCAAACGGCGACGCTGGATCACCAGTTGAAGGTCGATGAATTCATCGAGCGCCAGACGTTGACGCGCCCGTTCCGCATCTTCGGGTTCCGCGGGGAAATGGAGCCGTCGAATGGCCTCGGCGCGTCCGGGCAGGGGCTGCAGGAGCAAACCGGGCTGCCGCCGGTCTCGATCCCCTGCGGCGCGCGTGTACAGCGTCTCGACCTGCAATTCCGGATGCGGATCGACCACCAACCCTGCGAACTCCTCCACCGTGCGCCACAGGATGGTGCGCAGGGCACGTTGTTGCAGGCCTTCGGTGAGTGGATAAATCGGGACGACACGATTGAGATGGATCGCCGTGTCCTCGCCGGGTTCCGCCTTTTCCGTTTCCGGATGATCCATCGCCCGAGGCCGGAGTGAATTGGGGCGACCGAAGGCCATGCATTCATCCCCGACGGCGAAAAACCGCTCCATGAAGGGCAGATTCCACCAACGGCAATGCAACCGCGCCGTGCCGTCGTCGAGCACCAGCTCAAACACCGAGCGTCCGTTGCGAAATCGCTTCACCCCGGCTGCCACGACGCGCCCGAAAACGGTTGCGGGCAACCCGAGCTCCAGGTCGCGAATGGACCGGAACCGGCGCCGGTCCTCGTAGCGGCGCGGCGCGTGGAACAGGAGGTCATTGACCGTGCGCAGTCCGAGCCGCTCCAGCAAATGCGCCCGCTCCGATCCCACGCCCCAGACCCCGGTCACTGGAGTCTCCAGCGAACGCGTCGGCACGGCCGGCTTGGCGTTGCCGGCCGGTGATCCCGGAAATGCGGATCGCGGCATGCGGCGAAACTGCCATGCGAACGAAGGGAGGCAATCCTGTGGGTGGAAAGCGCACCGGATTTTGGGATGCGGTTGAAGCGGCAAAAGCGATGAACGGATGGTGGGATCGCGTTCGGAGTCCCGTCTTCAGACGGTTCAGACCAGGGGTGCGCCCCCCCGAGCGGCCTGAAGGCCGGACTCCGAGCGGGCGGACTGACGCCTGGATGGAATCCCGCCGCTGCGGCC
>JANXMD010000763.1 GCA_025354845.1 Verrucomicrobiota bacterium
CCGAACCCTCCGCCTACGCCGCGGTGGCCGGCCTCGGCCTCGTTGGGTTTGCGGCCTTCCGCAAGCTCCGCCGCTAATTCGGCTTCTCTTTTGCAAGGCGCGACCGACACTGGTCGCGCCTTTTTTGTTGCACCGATGAAGTGAGATGGAGTGCCGAAGGCGCACATGGGCAACTGGCTTCCACGGGTTCTCATCCTCCCCTCCTCCTCGTACGCCCGGCATCGGACGATCGGGGGCGGGGAGCGCTACGCCTTGGAGTATGCGCGGGCGATGAGTGCGCTCGTTCCCACCACCCTGGGACTCTTCGATCTGTGTGAAGGCACCAGTCAGGATGGCCCCCTGGAAATTCGAAGATTTGGGCTGCGAAATTTTTCCGATCAATGGGGTTTTCCCGCCACCACCAAAGCGTTTCGGGAAATGGGCGCCTATGACGTTGTCCACTGCCTTTGTTTTCCCACCTCGTTGTCGGAAGCCGCTGTGTTGCTGGCCCGTTGGCGGCGTCAAATCACCGTTCTCACCGATGTGGGGGGAGGAGGACGCTCGCTCAGCGGGTACCTGGGCAAGATTTCGTCGCGGATTGACCTGCATCAACTCGCCGACGGGATTGCCCACTTGTCAGGCTATGCCGGGACATTCTTTTCACACTGGCACAAGCCGCAGACGATTCTCTACGGCGGCGCGGATTGCGGCAGCGTGACTGCGCCGTTTACCGGGGGATACGCGTTGTTTGTGGGACGCCTTTTGCCGCACAAGGGAATCCTCAACGTGATTCGGTCGCTGGATTCCCAGACTCGCCTGCGCGTGGTGGGGCGGCCCTACGATCTGGATTACTTCAATCAACTGCAGGCCGAGGCGACGGGAAAACGAGTCACCTTCATTACCGATGCCAGCGACGCGGATATCCGCCGTGAGTACGCCGACGCTAGCGTGGTACTTCAACCGTCCATTCCCAGTCCGACCGTCGTGGGAGGGGATAAGTCCGAGTTGTTGGGGTTGGTCGCATTGGAGGGAATGGCTGCGGGCCGTCCGGTGATCGTCACCCAGGTCACCAGCCTGCCGGAACTCGTGGTGGACGGGGACACGGGCTTCGTGGTGCCGCCAAACGATCTGGAGGTTTTGGGGCGTCGCATTCGCCAACTGGTGGAGAACCCGTCACTGGCCGAGCAGATGGGTGCGAGGGCCCGGGAACATGTTCGCGACCGTTTCTCCTGGCCGGCCGTGGCGGGACGCGGGTTGGAGTTTTACCGGCAGCTTCAAGCGGCCGGCCGCGGCAAGAACCCAAACCGGGCTGGCTGAATTTGCCCTGGATGCGCGGATGAACGGATCCCTCAAGGTCGCACTGATTTCCACCGGACTCGGACGGGAATTGCGCGGGGTGGAGACCTGGATGGCGGATCTCGCTCAACGGTTGCCGGATTCCCTGACCGTTCGCATCTGGTCCGGGGGACAGTTTGTGTCGCCTCGCGCGGATCGTGCGGCTCAACGCATCTGGGGAATGAGTCGCAATCATCCGTGGATACGGTCACGGAGCTGGAATCAGCGCTACTCATGGGAGCAGCACACCGCGCTCCCTGCAGTGTTGATGCGTCTGATGCTCCAGCGCCCGGATGTGGCGTACCTTGCCGATCCGGCGTTGGCGTGGAACCTGAAGCGGTTTCGCGCCTGGCATCGGACTCCAATCATCTATCTCAACGGAATGCGGTTGTCGCCGCGCTGGTGTGCTGGATTCGACGGGGTCCACGTGCTGGCTCCCGCCTATCTGGACGAGGCGGCGGCGATGTTGCCGGGCCATTCGTTGGATCAGTTCTTTTCCATCCCTCACTTCACGGACGTCGAAAGATTTCGGCCTCCCGACGCGGAGGAGCGCCGACGGGCGCGAATGGCCTTTGGGATCCCGGAGAACGCGTTTGTCGTGCTGTCAATCGGCCCGGTTGGCACCGCAAGCGGCAAACGGCTCGATCACGTGGCGGCCGAGTTGGCGAGCGCATCGCCCCGCGCGCTGCTGGTATCGGCCGGCGCCGATGAGGAAGGTTGGGAACCGGTCCGTCAGCGTGTTCTGGCAGCGTTGGGTTCCCGGGCAATGCTGCTCGGGCGGGTGCCACGCGAGCGCATGCACGAGTTGCACCGGACCGCCGATGTCTTCGCGCTGGGCACGCTGGGGGAGCCCTTCTCGATTGCGGTGGCGGAGGCCTTGGCGACCGGTGTGCCTGTCGTGCATCACGACGATCCGGTGACGAACTGGGTGGCTTCTGAAGGAGGCGTGCCGGTGGCGATGGACCAAAAGGGTGCTGCCGCAGCCGCCCTGCGCCGGCTAGAGGCGGAGCCAGGGTGGAGGATGCAGTTGGGAACGGCTGGCCGTGGGCTTGCGGCAGAGCGTTACTCATCCGGACGGGTTTGCGCAGACCTGGAACGTGAATTTCGTCGAATCGCCGAGAAAGGCAGGGGGAAGTGACCCACCGGGTGGCCATCGCGTGTTCCGGGTTGGGATTGATCCGGCGAGGCAACGAAAACTGGGCCCAAACCGTTGCCGAGGCGCTGCACGCTGCCGGGGAGCCCGTGACCTTGTTCGGCGCGGGTCCGCTCGAAACCTCCTGCCCGTACCAGCAAATGGCGACGATTCCACGGGAGTCGGTGCTGTGGCGTCGGTGGATGTCCTGGCCGGCCCGGTACCGATGGGAACAATATTTCTTCAGCGCGGGGCTTCGGCGGACTCTCCGTTCCGGATCCTTCGACATCGTTGAGGCTGCCGACCCCCAGCTCGCCTGGTGGGTTCGCAACGCCACGCGGAATCAGGGGCCGGTGACGGTCTACCAGGATGGCTTGATGCTCGGCCCGGACTGGAACTGGCGGTTCGATTGGGCGCAGGTTTTGGCACCCCACTATAAAGAAGAGGCCCGGCAAAACGGGCACGACGTGACGGGCTGGCGGGTGATTCCACAGATGGTCAATACCGACCGCTTCTCGCCAATTCTCGATCCCGCGGAGGCGCGTTTTGGGGTCTTCGGATTTTCGATTCCCCCGGAGGCCTTGGTGATCCTTGCCGTGGGGGATTTTTCGGACCGCAGCAACAAACGGCTCGACTGGATTCTGCGCGAGGTTGCCTCCATGGACGGACTTCTGCCGGCGTTGAGGCCGCACCTGGTCATCGCGGGACATGCAACTCCCGATGCCCTCGCCGGTGTGGAGGCTCAGGGGCGTCCGTTGCTGGGTTCGCGTCTCCACCTGATGCCCAATCGGCCCACCAAGGACATGCCCGCTCTTTTTCGCGCTGCCGATGTGTTTGTGCATGCGGCGCTCCGCGAACCGTTCGGGGTGGTCTTCATCGAGGCGATGGCGTGCGGGATTCCGGTCATCGCCCACTCCTTTCCAGTGACCCGCTGGATCGTCGAGGATGGTGGCCTGACGGTGGACATGACCGAACCGGGCGCCCTCTCCGGCGCCCTGACCCGGTGGACCGGGAGTCCCGCCGAGCGCAAGGCGACGAGCGAGCGAGCCCGGCGTCGCGCCGTGTCCCATTTTTCACCCAACGCCCTGGTGCCTGAGTACCGCGCGCTCTTTCAAGAAATTCGGACGCGGCGTGGCAACATCGATCACTCCCCATGACCGTTGCGTTCCTCAACGAAAACACTCTGGGGCATACGAGCTACCTGCCCAGGTATGCGGCGGAATTCACCCGCCGTCCCGAACTCGGCGTCGCTCCCCGGTTGATCGATGCGCTCCCGCTTCCCGCGCACTTGAAACGACTGGGGGATGGTTCGATCCGGGGGCTTCGTCGTTTCGGTCTCGATTTCCACGCCACCCGTTGGCGGGTCGCCACCAGTCGGCATTTACGCGAACAGTTGGAACGCCTGCAGCGTCGCGAACGGATCGATGCCGTGGTGGTGAACACTCAGAGCATGGGGCTCGAGCTGACGGCCTTGGATCCGGCAATTCCAATACTCGTCGGGCTGGATGCCACCTTTACCCAGTTGGCGAATTCTCCCTGGTTTGCCCCGAATTCCGCCTCGCGATGGCTTCAACCGTTGACCCTGCGTGGCCTGCTTCGGCGCGAGCGGCAGCTGTATTCGCGGGTGACCCGTTTCCTTCCGTGGTCGGAGCCGGTTCGCAACTCACTCGTGACGGAGTATGGGGTGGATCCCGGGCGAATCTCCGTCCTCCCCCCGTCGATGGCGGCACCGAGTCGACGCAGTGAACGGGATCCTGGCCGGGCAGCGCGGCGTTCCCAGATCCTTTTTGTCGGCGGCGACTTCATCCGGAAGGGCGGTCCGCTACTCATGGAGTGTCATCAGCGGTTCCTCGCTGAACGCGCCGACCTCCATCTGGTGACCCACGGAGAGGTTCCCTCGGCGGCTGGCGTGACGGTGTACCGGAAACTCGCGGCCGGCAGTGAGGCCTGGCGACGGCGTTGGACCGAGGCGGACGTCTTTGTGTTTCCGTCGCGCCTGGAGACGTTTGGAATCGTCCTCCTCGAGGCGCTGGCCTTTGAGGTCCCGGTTGTTTCCTCCCGTGCGGGGGCCGCTGACAGCATCTTGGAAAACGGGGCGTTGGGAGATCTTCTTCCCGCGCTAACCGTTGACGCTTTGTGGCGGGCAATTGCAGGCATTCTGGACGACCCTCCTGCGGCGCGTCGTCGGGCCGTTCAAGGGCGCCTTCGATTCGATCGCGACTTCGAACTTGGGGGCAACGCGGCGCGACTGGCCGGCTGGATTCAGGAAAGCGTAGCCCGTCCCCGCTGAATCGGAAATCGGAGGAATTCCGTCAGGCAGGCTCTTCGCCCAGCTCGACATTCCAGTACGCCAGATCGAGAAAATGGCGCCAGCTGTCGTGCATCGGCATCCCGAAGTTCACCTGCACGAACGGGCGCCACTTGGGCCGCTTGGGCTTGCGAATCAGGCGCAGATGGGCCTCAAGTGGGGTTCGGTTGGCCTTGCGCGTGTTGCAGGGGATGCAGGAGCAAACGATGTTCTCCCACGTGGTCGGGCCGCCACGATCGCGCGGAACGACGTGGTCGAGATTGAGGTCTTTGCGATCGAGGGTCTGCCCGCAGTATTGGCAGGTGTTTTTGTCGCGTTCGAAGAGATTGTGCCGGGTGAACTTGACCTCCTTTTTTGGCAGACGGTCAAAGGCGAGAAGCAGGATCACGCGTGGCACCCGGATGCGAAAGGAGACGGTGCAGACGGCCTCGTCCTCAGGGAGTTGGGAACGGACGGAGAAGTCGCGCCATTCGCCGAAGCCGTAGGTCTTGAACTCCCCATCCCCGTGGCCGAAGACGACCTGAGCATGACCCTCAAAGAGCAAAGACATAGCCCGGCGCACTGAGCAGACATTGACAGCCTGCCACAGGCGGTTGAGCACGAGAACGGGCTGATTGAGTGCAAGACTCACAGGATCTCTAAGCTGGGCGCTTGAGCTACCTGAGAGCGACGCTGAAGTCAACGGTTGCGGAAAAAGACCTTTGGCTGTGACGCGCTATCGGCCGAGAATTCCTTCGATCAGCACGCGTTCCGGGAGTTTGAGGCGCGCTAAGGGAATTCGCGACGCGATACGACGCGCGGCGGGACCCTGTCCGTTGGCTTGAAGTGTGGCGGCGTACACGGCGCGCCACCGGGGTTCTTGGAGGCTCCAGTCGATATCGCCCGTTTCGCACACGGTTAGTGCCTCCGCTGGCTTCCCCAGTCGTAATTTGGCCAATGACAAGGCAGCTCGCACCGGGACGCTCTGCAGATCCTGCGAGAGCATGAGGGTCAGCGTCGAATCCGCGTCCGGGAGCTTTTCGTTGAACAGTGCGGAGAGGTAGGCGTGCTGGAATCGGACGAAGGGCTGCTGCCCTAGAGGAACTAGGAGTTGTTTGTAGACCTTTCGCTCAACCTCCAGGTCGTCGGCATTGCGGGCCTGACGCAGCAACACGGCTGCAGCCGGAATGGTCGTGGACGGGTTTCGGAGGAGTCCGTCCCAGATTTCGGCGGCGAGCGGATGCTGCCCCATCTGGGTGGCAAAGACGGCAACCTGCTGAAGGAACTCTGGGTTGCCGGCGGACGCCTTGGCGGCGTCCCTCAGCAGGAACGCGGCTTCGTCCGTCTTTCCGATTCCAAAGGCTTGCACGGCGCGAAGACAGGCGGTGGCCACCCGGTGCAAGGGCAGGTTGGGCTGCGTCAAAAGGGTGTCGAGGTCCTCCCACCGTTTGAGATCCGCGAGCAGCTCGCCTCGGGCCAGAAGGAGACCTGGATCCTTTCTGGCCCGGTCGGCGGGGACGAGTCGCAGGGCGAGATCAAACCGCCGGCGGGCCCGCAGCCACTCTACCGTCGAGACCCTCTGGTCGTCCGGTAGCGTATCCACGACCGCGCCCACCAGGGCTTCCGCCACCGCGGTTCGATGGGGGGGATCGAGCCGTTCCTGCAATTCCGCAATCGCGAGTCGATCGGAAATGGGCAGCGGTTGCTGCTGTTCGAGAAGACGTGCCGCAGCTTGAAGCTCCGGGGCGGACACGCTTTGAATGCTCAGGAGAGTCCGGGCAGCCGCCCAGCGAAATTTGGAGTTTCCCTTCGTCAGGCCCCCCAGCAGTTCCAGCGTCTTGGGCAGGACGTCTGGGCGTCCGGTTCCCAAATAAGCCCTGGCGAGCAGCAGAGAAATCTCCGCATCCCCCGGAAACTCCTTGGCCATTGCCTCCGCGCCGGTGACGACCTTCGGCCAATCCCCCAGCCGGGCGAGCTGGTCCAGAACGAGCAGCTGGTTGGTGCGGTTCTGCGGGTCTTCGGAGATTAATTCGTGGAGCAGCTGCCCGGAGAGGTCGAGTCGCTCAAGATTTTGGGCAAAGCGGGCGAATTCCTGCCGGTCCACCTCGGTCGCTGCGCCAGCTTTCATGAGCATTTCGAAGTACGACACCCCCTCCGCCTGACGAGTCCGGGCGCAGTAGTACGCCGCCAAGCGCTGGACTTGGACGTCCCAGGGAGCCAACGCGATCGCCGACCGCACCGCGCGGGACACCGCCGGAAGATTATTCGTGGCGAGGGCAGCGTTGCCCTCGATGACGATGCCATGAGCTCTCAACACCTTCACCTGACGATAGATAGGTGACGAGCTGAAATACCCAATGAGCGCGACTCCGACGAGAATCGCCACCCAGATGAGAAACCCGCGTGAACGATCTTCGAAGATCGGTGGGGTTACGGTAGAATCTGAGTGATTCGGATTGTTCATGGCGTCTGCAGGGCCTCAAAACGCTGCCGGGCGCCGCGGAAATCGAAAAGACGAAACAATCCCTAGGAGGGCTAAGGTTGAATCCCTAGACGTATTCTTCGGAAGGTTTGGAAGTTAACTTAACTCCGAATTCGATGAACTTGCGCAATCCGATCCTTCTGACCCTTGCCGGGTCGTCCTTCCTGCTGACTCCAGCTTGGGCGACCTACATGAATATTTCGGATTGCCCATACTGCCAGACGTTCGACTCGTTGGCGGCGAGCGGCACGGCGACTTGGAGAAATGACATGACCGGGTTCACCGGCTGGTTCATCCAATCGACTGGTGCCATTAGCGGCGGCGGAGCGGGCTTGACCTACACCGCGGGTACGGGATCGAGCTCGACCACCGGGATCTACTCTTTCGGTACCAGTGGCTCGTCTACAGATCGATCGTTGGGCGCGGTCGCCGGGACGACCTCAGTCGCCTTCGGCAATTTGTTGCACAACGACTCCGGCAGCACCGTTACTTCGCTGTCGATCAGCTACACGGGTGAGCAGTGGCGTTCGGCGAGCACTTCGGCGCAGTCGCTCCAGTTCAGCTACGCCATTGCGTCCGGGTTGGCCGGCAAGTTCTACGATGCTGATGGGGTTGGGGCGAAGGGCTATCTCTCGCCCGGCGTGGTCTCCGGATCCGATGCCGCCGGTGACAACAAGGGGCTCACTTGGGTGACCGTTTCCGCGGGCAATTTCACCTCACCGAATCTGACGGGCTCCGGTGCGGTTTTTGCCTCGACCGCGATCAATTTCACCCTCACCGGTCTGAACATCCCTGCCAGTTCGTCGATCATGCTCCGCTGGCTGGATGTATCGGGCAACACCGACGGTCTGGCGCTCGACAACGTCTGCGTGTCGGTCCCGGTTCCCGAGCCCAGTACCTATGCGGCTGGCGCGGCCGTGGCCCTCATGGTGGGCGGTGCGGCGCTGCGTCGCCATGCTGCGCGCAAGGCCTGAGCGATTCTCTTGCTCCATTTGACGAAACGGGCGCCTGCGGGCGCCCGTTTCGTTTATCCGACGCATTCCGACGCGATATTCCCTCTAAACTCTCGGTTGCGGGGAGCACATCTCACCCCCTGTCGTCTGACGCTGACCGAGAAGATTCTTGCACCGATCCACGGTCGGCACTCACTGATCGTCTGAATTTTATCCACGATCGCGTCTGCCTGGATTAGGGCGCCCTCCGAGAAACGAGCAGGTGCGCAGCCACACAACTTTGGTTGCCTGAGTTTGCGGGGGTCTGCGACGTTTTTGATGTGAACTCTAAGCACTGGCATCGGGTCCTCCTCCAATTCTCACTTTTCAGCCTTGCGGTCACACCAAGCACCGCTGTGTTTGGCGCTACGACCGCCACGTATCAGTTCATGGTAGGGGTTTCGGGACAAACGACCTCCTCGGCTGTGGCCAATGTCGACATCGGCAGCAATGCCTGGTCGGTGACGCAGGCGATCAACAGTGTTTCGTACACACTTTCTCTGGCTGGATTCGACGCCAACGGAACACCGCACAATCTCTTCACCAAGGACGGTGGAAGCGGCGAGCAGGGGGTCGGACTGGTTGGGACGTTGGACAACGAACTGACTTTGAACGCAGGGGGCACCGCGCTCGCCAACTTCATTCGGTACGATGTCAGCCAAGTCTATCAGGCATTTTCCGGTTCGGTCGGACAGATCCTTGCCGGCAGTACGACGGCGACCGAAAAGTTGGACATTTGGGGTTCCAATACTGCGACCGACAGACCCGGCACCTCCCCGCTCACCTTGATTCTCCAGACCATCACGCCCGCGCAGGCGAGCACCTGGGTCAATTTGCCGAACTGGGGGACTTACAAGTACTACTTCGCGTCGGTCCATACGGATCCGAGCGTCCCCGCCGACAACGTCTTGGTGCAGGCGATCCAGATCACCAACATTCCCAGTGCGGTTCCCGAGCCCAGCACGTATGCGGCTGGCGCGGCCGTGGCTCTCATGGTGGGCGGTGCGGCGCTGCGTCGTCGTGCCGCGCGCAAGGCCTGAGCGATTCTCCTGCTCCATTCGACGAAACGGGCGCCTGCGGGCGCCCGTTTCGTTTGGCCACCCCTTCCGAACCGATATTCCCCCTCAACTCCCGGTTGCGCCCCCCCGGTGCCGCGAGCTAATCTTTCCCCCTGTCGTATGACGCTGACTGAGAAGATTCTTGCACGCGCTGCCGGTAAGGCGCAGGTCCAGGCTGGAGACAACATCTGGGTCAATGCGGACGTTCTAATGACCCATGATGTCTGCGGGCCCGGCACCATTGGGGTGTTCCGCCGCGAATTTGGCCAGAATGCCAAGGTGTGGGACCCCAAGCGGGTGGTCATCATTCCGGATCACTACATTTTCACCGCCGATTCCCTTTCCAATCGCAACGTCGACATCCTGCGCGCCTTCGCCAAGGAGCAGGACCTGCCGTATTTCTACGACGTCATCGACGATCCGGACGGCCAGTGGAAGTTTGATCCGTCCAAGGGGCTTCTGCAGCGCCAGTACGGCTCGAACTACGCTGGAGTCTGCCATACGGCCCTGCCTCAGAAAGGGCATACCCGGCCGGGCGAGATCCTCTTCGGCACCGATTCCCATACCTGTATGGCGGGGGCGTTCAACCAGTTCGCCACCGGCATCGGCAACACCGACGCCGGCTTCGTCATGGGGACGGGCAAGCTTTTGATCAAGGTTCCCGAGACCATGCACTTCCGCCTCGAGGGCGCTCTCCAGCCTGGGGTCATGGCCAAGGACGTGATCCTGCACTGCATCGGCGAGATCGGGTTTGACGGCGCAACGTACCGGGCCATGCAGTTCGATGGTGCGGGCGTGGCGAGCCTGTCGATGGACGACCGCATGACGATCGCCAACATGGCCATTGAGGCTGGCGGCAAGAACGGCATCTTCGAATTCGACGCGCGCACCCGCGAGTTTGTCGAAAACCGCACACGTCTGAACGGCACCAAGACGGCCTTCGAGCCGGTTTTCGCCGATGCCGAGCAGAAGTTTGTTTACGAGACGGTGATCCAACTCGATCTCCTGGAGCCAACCGTCGCCTGCCATCCGGATCCGGGTCAGCGCAAAAAGGCAAAGGAACTCGGCCACGTGAAGCTCGACCGCGCGTACGTCGGCTCGTGCACCGGTGGCAAGACCAGCGACTTCATCGAGTTCGCTCGAGTGCTCCGGGGCCGCAAGGTCACCATCGACACCTTCGGCGTGCCGGCCACTCCTGAGATCGTCGCCGACCTGCAGCGCACGCGCTGGGGACACCAGACCATCTGGCAGATTCTGGTCGATGCTGGCGTCCGCATGACCGAGAACGCGGGTTGCGCCGCCTGCTTGGGCGGACCGGTGGACACCTTCGGCCGCATGAATCAGCCGGGCTTGAAGTGCATCAGCGCCACCAACCGCAACTTCCCTGGCCGCATGGGTCACAAGGAGTCGCAGGTGTTCCTCGCCTCGCCGGCAACCGTCGCGGCAAGTGCCATTGCGGGCAAGATCACCGATCCCCGCGAATACGTGGCGAACTGAACCCGGTCGCCGGTTTCGGTTGTCCTCCAGCCCCGCCACGTGCGGGGCTTTTTTCGGCTCGTTGGTGAACAAGATTTGCCCGATTTGGTGCCGCCATTAAGAGTTTCCCCATGAATTTCCCGGATGCCACGGCGGTGATGAAGGCCCATTACGAGCGCCAGCTTGCGCCGGTCTATACCTGGATGATTGGCGATGTGGAGGCGGCCCTGGAACGGAGTCGGCGCTTCCTCTTGGAGGCCGGCGTGGGGCAGGGGGGCGGCGGAAAGGCCGTCGATCTGGGCTGCGGGTTTGGATTGCACGCCATCCCACTCGCCGACCTCGGTTTCTCAGTGCTGGCGCTGGATCTGTCCTCCGAACTGCTCACCGAACTTGGGCGCCGCCGCGGAGACCGTGATATTCGCGTCGTGGAGGCGGACTTGCGTGCGTTCGTCTCGCACCTTGAAGGCCCGGTCGAGTTGGTGGTCTGTCTGGGCGACACGCTCACCCACCTTCCCGACCTGGATTCGGTCGATAAGTTGCTGGCCGAGGCCGCGCAGGCATTGGCTCCCGGTGGCACGCTGATGCTGGGCTTCCGGGACTACGTCTCTGTGACGCTGCAGGGACCGCAACGCTTCATCCCGGTGCGGAGCGATGCCAATCGAATCCTCACCTGTTTTCTCGAGTACCAGGAAGGGCGTGTGGAGGTCACAGATCTGGTTCATCAACGGGCCGGCGACGCGTGGCAGCTCCGCGCGAGTTCCTACCTCAAGCTTCGACTCGACCCGGCCTGGGTGACGCGGCAATTGGTGGAGGTGGGCTTGGACGTGGTGCGTCAGACCGTGGAGCGGGGGATGGTCACGGTGATCGCTCGTCGTCGCCGCGTGGGAATCGCCGCTTGAGTTTACGGCCCACCGGCAAAAGCTCGTCGCATGGCGCTAGAACTGCGACCCAACTGCGAATGCTGCGACCGGGATCTGCCGCCGGATTCCGCCGCGGCGTTCATCTGCTCCTTCGAATGCACTTGGTGTGAACCGTGCGCCCGGGGAACGCTGAACTGGGTCTGTCCGAACTGCGGTGGAGAACTGGTGCGTCGTCCCATACGATCCGCGGCGAAATTGGCAGCGAATCCGGCGTCCCGCATCCGTGTGCCCCGGAACCCGAGCTGTCGTCCGGCGCTGGTTGCATGATCGGAGGGAAAGGGAGTTTGCCGCGCTCATCGTAGCCGCCGACGGAAGGAAGCGGATCCCCGGGACCGACGGAAAGCACCCAAACCGATGGACTCCGAACGGTTCCGGAGTGCGGCCGTCCTCTGCCGCTCTGGTTGGGAACGGAATGCGAAAGAACGCTTCGTTTGGTCCCGCACGGGGTTCGCGAGTCGAGAGCGCGAGAGGACTCACGCACTCCGGGACGCTGCCGCGCTCATTCACGATCGGGTAGAATGCACCCGAGTTGCCGTCCCGCGGCGGTCGCCGGATCAGAGGTGGCGGCCGGTCAGGCGTTCGTAGGCCTCGATGTACTTGGCCTGGGTTTTCATCACCACGTCCTCGGGCAGCGCTGGAGCGGGCGGGGTTTTGTCCCAAGTCAGTGTCTCCAAGTAGTCACGCACGAACTGCTTGTCGTAGCTCGCTTGACTGCGGCCGGATTCATAGAGGTCTGCCGGCCAGAAGCGCGACGAATCGGGCGTCAACACCTCGTCGATCAATAGCAAGCCGTCTTCGTGCAGGCCAAATTCGAACTTGGTGTCGGCGATGAGGATTCCGCGTTGGCGGGCATACTCGCGCGCGAACGAGTACAGCTTGAGGCTGAGGTCGCGGACCTGCATCGCGATGTCGCGACCCACGATGTCGGCTGCCTGGTCGAACGAAATGTTTTCGTCGTGACCGGTCTCCGCCTTGGTGGCCGGCGTGAAGATGGGTTCAGGAAGTTCCGACGACTCCTGCAATCCCGCGGGCAGGGGGATGCCGCATACCGTTCCCGAATTGCGATATTCCTTCCATCCGGAGCCGGCGAGATAGCCGCGCACCACGCATTCAATGGCGAGCGGTTTCGCCTTCTTCACGATCATGCTTCGCCCTTGGAGTTGAGCCGCATACGGCTGCAGCACGGCGGGCAAGGACGCGCCCTCGGCATCGAGTCGGTGATTGGGCAGCCACGATCCGGTGAGGTCGAACCAGTGGTGCGACAGCCGGGTGAGGATTTCGCCTTTGCGCGGGATACCGTTGGGCATGACGCAGTCGAAGGCCGAGATGCGGTCGCTCGCCACGAACAGAAGCCGGTCACCGAGATCAAACACTTCGCGAACCTTGCCGCGGCGGGGTGGCGGCAGTTCGGGAATGGAAAGTGTCAGCAGAGGCTCGTCAGGCATGGGCGAAAGAATAGGGAAGGGGCCGGAAGCTGGCTAGGCCCGGCTGTCGGGCGTGGCGAAATCACGCCGAACGGGCCGCGGTGGCGAGCAGCGTTTCGAAGTGTGGCGGCTGCTCTTCGCGGGCGACCACGCTGAGTTCAACGGCGCGGAAGCCCGCGGTCTCCAGCCAGCGATGAAGGTCGGCCTCCTCGAACCCAAGCCACCGGTCCCCGTACAGTTCGTGGGCTTGGCCGAAGGTGTGACGTAACAAGTCCAGAATCATCACGCGCCCCCCCGGCTTGAGAATCCGATGCGCTTCCTGCAGTGCCTTCTGGGGATCCTCGGCGTGATGCAACGCCTGGCTCAGGATCACCAAGTCCACCACCCCGTCGTCAATCGGGGGATGGGACAAATCGCCCAGGCGGAACTCGAGGTTCTCCACGCCGTTTTTGCGGGCCTTACGGGCGCCGAACTCCACCATTTTTTCGGAGTTGTCCACGGCGATCACTTGCTTGCAACTGCGCGCCAGCAGCTCCGCCAGCAAGCCTTCACCGGAGCCCAGATCCGCCACCACCAGCGGGGGAAGGATGCGCAGCAACAAATGCCCGAACGCCTGCCACGACCGGCCAGGCCCGTAGCTGCGGTCAAAGCGGCCGGCGACTTGATTGAAGTAAACCTGCGCCTGCTCGTCGCGAAGGGTCACTACGCGACGGCGGTTCAATTCGTCCCGCGCGTGCTCAGGGAGTTCCGCGGCTCCGCGCACCGCCAAGGCGACCAGGCGCCCTTCATCGGAGGCACGGTCGGGTTGAAGTCGGTAATACGTTCGTTTCCCCTCCCGACGCGCGATCACGATGGCGGTTTCGCTTAGCAATCCGAGATGCGTGGAAATGCGCGACTGGGCCAGCTTGGTGATTTCCTGCAACTCGGCGACCGACAGTTCGCCCTCCTCCAGCAAGGCCACTATGCGCAGCCGCGTGGGGTCGGCCAGGGCTCGCAGGGTCTTAAGTGTCGCGGACACGCCACCAGTCTAGGGCAGCGCCCCCCGGCCGGGGAAGGTAAAGCACGGGATCGGACCCGAAGACGTCACCGCCTCAGGAAAATCACCATTGACCCACACAATTATTTACGTATCGTCGCATCGAGATACGTAAATATGTTACTGGCACACGCCAATCACAGCATTCTGATTCAACCGAACTGTTCATGAGCAAACGTTTCATTTTTTCCTCCGAGTCCGTGGGTGAAGGTCATCCTGACAAGGTGGCGGACACGATTTCCGATGCGGTGCTGGACGCCTGCCTGACGCAGGACAAGTTCAGCCGCGTGGCCTGCGAAACCTACGTGAAATCGAACGTCGCCGTGGTCGGCGGCGAGATCACGACCAAGGCCAAGCTGGACTACGTGAAGATCACCCGCGACGCGATCCGGGAGATCGGCTACACGAACGACGACGACGTGTTCCACGCCGACAAGGTGTTCG
>JANXMD010000774.1 GCA_025354845.1 Verrucomicrobiota bacterium
GGATTGAACGCCCTCAACAGCTTCTCGGCCTCATCGAGACGACCGGTCTGGACCAGCGCCAGGCTGTGGTTGATCTGGTAATCCCGGTTGTGCGGGGATTGAAGGATCAGGCGAAAGGTGAGCTTCACCGCCTCTTCGGGGTCCGTGCGGGTGGCGATGAGCACGGCGGCGTAGTTGTTGATGTGAACCGGCTGATTGGTGCCCAGCGAATAGGTTTTCTTCGCCGCACGGACCATCACATCCATCTGCCGACTCTCGTAGGCGGCGGTCGTCAACTGGAACCAGAACGAGATGTCGCTGGAAAACTCGCTCTCCAGGCTTCGCATCAGCTCCGCCGCCGGTGCGGGATAGCCGAGCTTGAGCATGCGCTCGCTGATCAACAAAGCCTCGCCGGGGCGCGTGAACCGGCCTTTCGCCACATCGGCAAACTTTTTGGCGGCGGACTCCGGATCATTGTTCCGGAGATCCACGACTCCCTCGAGGAAGCTCGAAACACCCGTCATCTTTCCCTGCAGTGCGGGTTCGTTTCGCATCGACACCGCGGTCTGGCGCAGCTCGGGCCAGGCCTTGAGCTCAATGCGCTGGTCGGCCACCAGCAACCAGAGTTCCGAACTGAAAGGATAGTCCTTCAACTGGGCCACGGCGAAGTCGATCGCCACGGTGGGCAGTTGAAGATCCACGAACATGGACCCAATGCCAATGGCGTCGGCGACCGTCTCCGGCGGCCGCGAAAACTGACGGGCCAGATCCCTCGCTTCGGAACGGCGCCCCGAACGAATCAGAAGGCGCCAGAAATTCACATGGTCGCCAACCCGGTCCACGTGGTGATCGATGAGCCAGTCCAGCGAGGCTCGAAACTGCGTAATATCATTGAGCTGCGCCGACAGGTAGAGCTGGAGACGGCGAAGGACGATGGCGTCATCCCCGGTCGTCTGGGACTGCAAATCAATCATCCGTCGACGCGCAATCTGCATTCCTGAAAGGGGACCCCAACCCGCCTCCCAGGCGATCCGGTACAGCCCGAGGGTGGAGTTCTTGGCGAACTCGGCCTGGTGATTGTCCCAGACCATCCCGAAGCGCTTCATCTGTCCGCGATGAAAACTCGAGACGAGGATGTCGGAGGCGAGATCTGTCGGCAACGCGTTGGTCATCGAGGAGGTCATCTGCAGCACCAAATCCTCAATCTCATACTTCCGGAGGAAGTGGGTCACCAGGGTGAGATCACTCAGGTTCGTTTGCGTCAACTTGAGCAGCCACATGCTCCGGTCGTAGCCGATCGCCGTGTAGCGG
>JANXMD010000002.1 GCA_025354845.1 Verrucomicrobiota bacterium
GACGTCATCACCCGCGAAGAAACAACGCCCGGCTGCGTTTCCAAATACTCGAGCAACAGCGTGTACTGCCGCTCCTGCGCGATGCCTGTGGTCTTGACGCCTCTGGCATGCAACCAATCGGAAAACTGCAGGAATCCTTGAAATGGCGAGGCATCCGGCCACAGCAGGGCGAGCGAGGTGGCGAAGTTGCCACTGTTGCCGAAGAGGTCCCAAAAGGCCGCGAAGCGACGAAGACGGGAAAGGGTCGCGGCATCGACCAGACGCGTCTGCAGCACCTCGTAGGGAGGATGCGGATTGTAGATCATGCCCCATTCGGCATCGTGACGGATGATCGGCGTCCCGCGCAGGCGCTTGAGAATGCCGACCTGAATCTCTTGGGGCCCGAGCCCGAGGAGTCGGTCGAATCCCGCGGCGAAGCTCTCCAGCGATTCGCCGGGAAGTCCCGCGATGAGATCGGCGTGGATGTGGACGCCGGTCTCGGTGCGGAGCCAGTGAAAGTTGTCTTCCAGGCGCGTGTGATCCTGACGCCGGCGGATGAGCTGTTCCACCTCGGGATTGAGCGACTGGACCCCGACCTCGAATTGGAGGCCGCCCGCTGGGAATTGCCGGATGAGTTCGCGCAACGCAGTGGGCAGGCGATCGGGCACCAGTTCGAAGTGGACGAACATCCCGGGACGCCAGCGATCGAGGAAGAACCGGAGGATCGCCGTGCTGGTCGGCAGGTGCAGGTTGAAGGTGCGATCGACGAACTTGAATCGTTGAGCTCCCCGGTCGAGCAGCGACTGCATCGCGGCGAGGAATCGGTCCAGTGGAAATTGCCGAACCGGAAGATCGATCGACGACAGGCAGAACTCGCAGGTGAAGGGACACCCGCGCGAGGCCTCCACGTAGATTACCCGCTTGGCGAGGTCGTGATCCGTGTAAAGATCGTAGGGCAAGGCGACCTTGGCGAGATCGGGCAGCGGGGACGCCAGGATCCGCGAGGTCGGCGCCTCGCCATCGAGCAGTTTCCGGCAGAGTTCGGCGAAGGCGAGGTCGGCCTCACCGGTGAGCGTGTAGTCGGCGAGTCGGACAATCTCCTGGGAATCGGTCTCGTAACTGACCTCCGGACCGCCGATCACGACGATCAACTCGGGCCGGATGCGCTTCAGGATTCCCACCAACTCGGTGGTGGCCGTCACGTTCCAGATGTACACGCCGAGGCCGACGATTCGCGGCTGTTGCGCCAGGATGGCGTCGGCGATGTCGATGGGCTTCTGGTTGATGTCGTATTCCGCAAGCCTGGCCCGCGGCTGGAGCTCCCCAAGATTCGCCAGCAAATACCGGAGCCCGAACGCCGCGTGGAGATAGCGCGCGTTGAGGGTGGTGAGCAGGATTTCCGGCATCGAGTGGCAGCCTAGCGCGCCGGATCCAGCGGCACCAGCAGGACGGGAAGCTCCCGGAGTTGCCCTTCGATGGAGTCGCGCTCGACACCAACCCGCACGGCCCCAATTCGTTCGTAGAAGCCCACCGCGTGAGGGTCCGACACGATCCGTAATTCACGCCAACCGAGGGAGACGCCCCGATGGCACGCGTCTCTGAGGAGCGCGGTGCCTACGCCTTGACGCATCCATTGGGGTAACACCCACAAGTGATCGAGTCGCAGGGAACGGCCTAGGGGTTGAAGCTGATGAAATCCCACGACCCGACCGCCGATTCGCGCCACGGCGGTGGGACGGGTGGCGAGGCTCTCGGAGAGAACCGTGAGCTGGGTTTCCCAAAACTTAATCCACGATTCCGGATAGCCCCAATGACGCTTGGAGGCGTGGGCGATGGCAGTCAGGAGCGGGGCCTGATCGGGCGTGGCGGACTCGATCGATACCGTCGCCGGCGGATTCATCCGGGAAGAGGAAACCAGGAGTCGAGAGCCTCCAGGACACCGTCCCCGCACGTGCGCGCCGCGATGTAGCCGCCGTGGCCTGCGACCTGCGTCTTCACCACCGGAAGTCCATTCGAGGGCGTGGCGATCCAGCGTGCGAACTGGGGCTGCAGCATCGAAAGGTCGTTGAGGTGGTCACCGGCGGCGAAGGTTTCCGCAGCGGTGCGTCCGGTGAGACGCTGGATTTCCGCGAGGGCCGTGCCCTTGCTGTAGTCGCGGTGGCTTAGGCGCGAATACACGTCGTTACGCACCGCCACCACTTCGGGGACGGATTCGGTGAAGGTTTCGAACTCTGCCTGGATGGCGTCCATCTGGCTGTTGTTCCGGGCGATCACGCACAACGGCGACCAGCCATCGGCATAGAACGTGGCGTCGTACCGTTCCTCCAGCACGCGTCCCAGTTCACTCAATTTGGCAGCATGGTTGGTGAACAGCGCGGCGTGATCGGCGTGGCAACGGTCATTCCAGGGTTGCACCGGTTCGAAGTGACCGCGCACGTGCTGGTAGATCTCGCGCTCCACGGCGACCACGTAGTCGGGCATCACTTCCATGCGGGACCGGCCGATGCTCTCCATGAGACTCGGGAGGTCGCGTCCGGTGTTGATGACCCACAAGGTGCCGGCCAACTGCAGCGACTTCAGACGGGTTTGCAGCGCCACCGGCACCGGGCCGTGACTAAAGTCGGCGTGGATGGTGCCGTCGAAATCAGTGGAAATCAGTCGGAGCGGTCGGTCGGGATTCATCAAGCAGGTTCAGAGCGTCGGGTCGAGGGAGGCAGAGGATCCGGGAACCGGACCCGGGCCTTGCGGAGGGCTAGCATCCCGACGAGGGTATCGCCGTCAATGTCCATGTCCCACCAGGATCTCTACGACGAGGCGATGTTCGAGTATTCCACCGGGAATTACGCCCGCGCGCTGGAGCTGCTGAGCGAAATCCTCGCGGAGGATCCAGTCCACTTTGATGCCCAGCTCGCGGTGGCGATGTGCCATTACCGTCAGGGTGATTTTCCCACCGCGATCCGTGAGGGGCACCAAGCCGAGAAGCTGCGTCCCAACGAGCAGCTGGTGCACACCAATCTGTCGCTCTTCTACATGAAGTCCGGCGACAAGCAGACTGCGGAAAAGCACGGTCTGCAGGCGCGCATCGCCTCGTGGAAGGACAACATGGCCCCGCCTCCGGTCCCGGGGACAAAGGTCGAATCGGACGACGAGCTGCACATGGCCCAACCCAAGGCGCCGTCAGTGAAGTTGCCGGAGAAGTTTCCCGACATGCCTTGGAAAAAGGCCAAGGCCCCGATCACACCACCGCCGCCCTCCCAGCCCCGTCCGCCCGCGGCTTCCTGAGGGGTTCCCATGATGCGCGAGTTTGACGTGGCGGAGTGCGCCAGCCTGCCGGTGGGTGCGGCACGAAGCTTGGAGGTCCACGGACGGCGCTTGGCGTTGGCGCATTTGGCAGAGGGTTTCTTCGCCATCGACGACGCGTGTCCGCACCGAGGGAGTCCGCTGGGTGCCGGATTTGTGAAGGATTGTGTGGTGCACTGCCCGCAGCATGGTTGGGGATTCGACCTTCGCACCGGTGCGTGCGATGTACGTCCTGACAAACCGGTGCTCACGCATCCGGTGACCGTTCGCGACGGGCACGTCTGGGTGAGCCTCGAAACGGATCCGTCACCCACGGCCCACTGATCGAAATCCCTTCGGGCCGGCATCCATTTCCGGCTTCTGTCGCCACGGTCTTCCAGCGACGCTCCGTGCCTCATGTCCGCATTGCGGGTTCTCCATCTCAACACCCAGTTTGCCTCGATGGGCGGCCTGGAGGCGGTGTTGCGACGGCATCATGAGGAAGACGCACGCTTCGATCTCGATTCGAGAATCGTCGTTTACTACGAACCTGGAATCGAAGGTTGGCCTCGGGCACGGTTCCTGAACTTCTCGGACAAAACCTCGATTGCTCAAGCGCGCAGTCGCCAGCGTTCCGCGTTGAGCGACTTCAAGGTCGATGTGGCCCTGTATCACACCGTCTGGGGTGTTCCCTATCTGGCCGATCTGGATCGCTCGCAACGCCGGGTGCTGATGCTTCACAGCGACATTCCCGGACTGGACCGCTTTTTGCGCAGCCGTCTGCCCTGGATGGATGCGGTGATCGGCGTGAGTCGGACGCTTCTGGATCGGGCGGCCGCGGCGGCCCCGGAGCTGCGATTGGGACCCGAGCGAATGCATCTGGCCCCGTATCCAGTGGTGCCGCCACCCTTGCCACCGAGGAGGAATCGGGACCCGGAGCAACCGCTCGTCATCGGTTATTGCGGCCGACTGGTTCGCGAGCAAAAGCGGGTGGAACGCTTGGTGGAGTTGGTTGCTCACCTTGACGAACTTGGTGTTCGTTTTCGTCTGGAACTCCTGGGTGAAGGACCTGAACGCACCGCGCTCGAAGCGTCGTTGCCGGATCGGTCGCGCGTCATCTTTCATGGTCGCAAGTCCGATGCGGCCTACTGGGACGTGCTCAACTCCTGGGACGTGATGGCGTTCACCAGCGACTACGAAGGCACGCCGATTGCGTTGTTGGAAGGATTGGCCGCAGGCGTGCTCCCGCTGCATCCGGAATTGAATTGCGGCGGAGATCACCTGGCCGCTCGGGTGTCACCGTCACTGGTGTTTCCCGCGGGCGATTTGAAGGGGGCTGCGCTGGCACTGAAGACTCTGGCCAACACGCCGGCAGGGGAATGGGATGCTTTGCGCACGCGTGCTGTGGCCGCCGTGGAGCCGCATCTCGGCGATCGCTATCTCAGCGGAATTGCGACCTTTTTGAAGTCACTCCCGCACCTTCCCGATCGCACGAAGCCGCCGTTTCCTTCACGACCCTGGCCGGTGGATCATCTGGCCTTCTCGACCCTGGACCGGATCAATTCGCTGAAGCGCCGGATCCTGGGCGGCGGGCGATGACCGCAATGCCCGCGTAGATGGCCGCCGGATGGGCTGCGGGTACCACGCCCTGGGAAGCAAAGAGGCCTCCGATTCGGTTGAGCAGGGGAAGGAGAATCCAGCCGTGGAAACGTCGCAGCAGTGCGAGCAGCTTGTGGCACAGCGGACGTTCCGGAATGTGGAGGGAATTGGCCGCATAGTGGACGACCTGCAGCGCTCCACGTGCGCCCGCGGTGAGTTTCCAGGAGTCGTCGACCACCAGACCCGCCCGCCCGATCGCGTTCTCCAACCCGCGGGAAGTCCACCGGTGATAGTCGTGGGGACACCCGTGTTCCTCGAACATGCCGTGAGTGGTCACCAGCAGCCGACCACCGGGCTTCAGCAATCGCGCGCATTCGGCCAGATACGCGGCGGGATCGGGCACGTGTTCCAGAACCTGCGTGGAGAGGACGGCGTCGTAGGACGCATCCGGCTCGTGCGTCAGTCCGCTCGATGGCAGCAGACGGTCCACAGCGGGGCCGGGGGTGACATCAGCCCGCACGTAGTTCGAAATCGAACGGAACAGGGATCGATAAGGGGCGCCGCCGCTGCCGTAGTCGAACAGGGATCCCGACACCCGGTCGGCGAAGCGTTCCACCACCGTGCGCAGATCGGTGAAACTGAGATGATTCAACTCCGAGAGCGGTGGCTTCAGTCGGTGGGACAGATAGGCATCCGCGTGGAGCACGTCCGACAACCGGGACTCCCCGCTCGCGAGAGGCGTTGACCCCTGGGTGTTCATTGCCGGAACAGGATTGCCTGCGTCGATTCGGGAAGGCTGATCAGTTCTTGGCCGAAATCACGGCAAGCGGCATCGATGGCGTGTCGCGCGGCGTAGCAGGCGGGCCAGTTGTAGTCGTCGAACACGATCACGCCCCCCGGCGAAAGCCGCTCCAGGCAGAAGCGGGTCGCCGCGGCGGTGGGTTCGTGGAGATTCACATCGATGTGCGCGAAGGCGATGCGGTCCGTCGTCACCTCGGCGAGCGTTCCCGGAATGAGACCGGCGACCACATGCACGTCGGCGAGTGGATCGCTCAGGACTTCGATCACCTGATCCCGCGGGGCGAGCTTGCACTGATTGATCGAAACGTGGGCGCCATCGCGTTCCGCGTCGATCTTCTGATAGCCGGCGAAGGTGTCGAGAAACCAGCCACGACGCCGGACGCCGAGTTCGCGCGAGACATCAAGCATCAGTCGCGCCGCGCCGCCGCTGCCGGTACCTGCCTCGAATAGGTCCCCGGGCACGCTGCGGGTCAAGCGGACCGACTGCATCAGCGTGTAGAGCTTTTGCCGCGACAGCATGGTGTTCCCCATCACGGACGGGGTGAACCAGCGGTCCATTGCCGATCCGCGCCAGGGCCGGAAGAGCCGGTTGTAATCTTCGGGGCCGGTGTAGAGCGCGTCGTCGGGCAGGGGATCGGGGATGACCTGTGGGTGACGGCGGACCAGCTCAAGGCCGAGCGGGACTAGAATTCGGTTGGCAAGCTGGCGGAACATGCGTCGGGCGCTGCGTTCACAGCGGTCAGAAGTTTCGGAGCATGTTGACCAGCACTCGTCGAGACAAGCCCGAGTTCTCGGTCCTCAGAGTCCAGGCGCGGACCACGCCAGGCAGGATGCCCACCACAGCGGCAGCGGCCCCGACCCCTACCGCCCCGGGACCCGGAGGAAGCATCGGCATCAGCAGGTGGCCGGTCAAAATTGCGAGCCCAGCCGCCACGGCGCCACGCCACCACACAGTGACGAAGAGCTGGGACTGTGAGTGGTCGATCAGGATGGCGTAGCGCGAGAGGATGGGCGTCAGCGTGCCGGCGACGGTGGCG
>JANXMD010000013.1 GCA_025354845.1 Verrucomicrobiota bacterium
GGCCGCACTCCGACCGGCTCTGAATTGACCCGCCATTTGCGCGGCTACTTCGCCAAGTTGATCAACGGCGAGACGCGCGATCCCGCCGTCGAGGGAATCCGATTCACCGGTCGCGAGCAGCAGATCCTCCACTGCCTCCAAAAGGGAATGCCGGACAAGGAAATCGCCCAAGAACTGGGGATGAGCCCACTCACCGTTCACACCCACCTCAAGCACATCTTCGAAAAACTTGGCGCCCACACCCGCACCGAAGCCGTGATGAAGTTCCTCCAGAAGTAGTCTCGCGCGCCCCTTCGCGCGCACACCCACCGGTCGGAAAAGCACCGCGGGGTGGCGAGTTCCCAGCCCCGTCAGGGGCGGCATCTTCGTAGCACCGAGGTTCAATGTAGGGACCAGCCCCGGTGGGGCGACATCATTAGGGCGATGCCGCTCCAACGGAGCTGGTGAGGTCGTTTTGTATCCAGTTCTACAAGGATGCCGCACCTACGGCGCTGCAGACTGGAACGCGGCGCCTCCCATCTCCAATCGTCCATCTCCTCAGATTCTCTGCGCCTCCGCGTCTCTGCGGTTATTTTCCGGCAGGAGGGAGGGTACCCCCACCTATTTCTTCAACGCACCGAAGACCGACTTCAGGAGATCTGTGGTTCGTGCCACAGGGTTCTCGCGGATGTGCTTCTCCTCAGCCGCCACCAGGGTGAAAAGCCCGTCCAATGCCTTCTCGGTCACATACCCATCCAGGTCCACCACCGGAACCTTGGTAAACGGGGCGGCGAGGGACGCCTTGTCCATAAGCTGCTTGAAGGCAGCGGTCGCGCCGCTCTTACCCGTCGCCTGTTGCACGATGGGTAGGAATTTCTCCGTCAACTCGGCGGTATTTGACTTTCGGAAATACTGGGTCGCTGCGTCGGCGGGACCACTGAGAATCCGTTTCGCGTCATCCACCGACATGCGCTTCAGACTGCCGGCGAACACCTCGGTAGCGGCCGGAACGGCCTTCTCGGCGGCCTGATTCATGGTGGTGACAAACTCGTCCGCGAGCCGGTCCTGTCGGAGCGATCGGAGGGTCTTCTCGATGGATTTCAGTTTCTCCGGCATCGGAATCTTTACTGCCAGATTGGTCAGAAACCCACCGGAGGTTCCGAGCGACCCGATGGCCTGCTGGAGTCCACGTCCGAGGGCCTCCTTCAATCCACGCGTCACCTGATCCTGGCTTAGGTCTGAGAACGACAGGGTCGCAAGTGCCGACTGGGGTGCCGAGCCTTCCTTCCGGGAGCCTGAAACCGAAGGCGCCGGCGCGGTCGCGGCGATCAGGTTCAACACCCCTTCCCGTTTCGACTCGGCGGCAACGGTGGATGCAACGGACGATTGGACCGGAGACGCAACGGGCGGCGTGGACGTCTGGGGTGGTGTGGGCGGCGGTGCGATCGGGACGACTACAGGCGTAACCGGTTGAGTCGTTGGCGCCGACGGGGCGGAGTTCCCAGCCACTGCCATTTCGGGAGCCTTCTGGGACACCGCAGGCGCGATAACCGGCGCGACGGATTCCCTCGCCGACGTTGCCGCCGGTTTCTCCTCCGGCTTTCCGCAACCGGAAGCCAGCAGGACCGCACTTACCACTATCAAGCACCAGCCGTTGGAACGCATCCCGCACCGTATCCACGTCCCCCCGGACTACAAGCAACGAGTATTCGACGCGCTATGGCGGGCCGACTACTTCGCCGTCGGGGCGAGCGGCGCGGGACGCGGGGCGCCGTTCTTCTCAACGGGCTTCCCGGCAGCCGTCCACGCCTTCATGCCGCCCTCCAGGTTGAATACACGCTCGAACCCAAGCGAGCCCATCAGTTCCGCCGCCTTGGCAGAACGACCGCCCGCTGCGCAGTGAACGAGGTACAGCTTGTCGTGATCCAACTGACCCACCTTCTGCTTGAAATCCGGCGCCTTAAAATCGATCAGGACGGCACCTGGGATATGCCCCTCCACGAATTCGTCGGGCGTCCGGACGTCCAAGACGACCGCGTTGGTGTTTCGGGTGCGGGCGAGATCGAATTGCTGCGGGGTGAAATTGCGATAGGCCGGGCGTTCAGGGAACGACAGGTTGGCAGCCTGCGCCGCTTCGGCGGTGGCCTTCTTGGCGGCCGCGACATCGGCGACGGCCGGGGTGACCCCGGCGGCGACCACGATCAGACTCAGGACAAGGTGTTTCATGGCAATGGAATCGGTGGCCGTAATGAAGCCTGCCAACCCGCCGAAGGCAATTGCAGTTTGCCCCATCCTCCACTACACCCAAGGCATGAGGTTCATCGGCAGCGTCATTGAAAAGCTCCAGCGCCACCCGAAGCGCATCGTGTTCCCCGAAGGAACCGAGCCGAGGGTGCTGCAGGCTGCCAGGCAGTTCCATTCGCTCCGCCTCGGCGTCCCCATCTTACTCGGTGACCGCGCCAAGGTGAAGGAGGCTGCAGCGGCGCTGAATGTCTCGCTTGAGGGCATTCGAATCATCAATCCCAGCGAAACTCCCGATCTCGACAGTTTCGCTCGACGCTTCGAGCTACTCCGTAGGAGCAAGGGCATTCAGGAGCGGGAGGCGCGCGAGGCGATGAGCAAGGTGAACTACTTCGGTGCCATGATGGTCGCAATGCGGCAGGCCGATGGTCTGGTGTCCGGCACCAACGAAATCACCGGAGGGGTGCTCCGCCCCCTCTTCCAAATCATCAAGGTCGCCCCCAAAACCACCACCGCCTCCTCCTGCATGGTGATGGAGGTCGAGGACACGCGTTTTGGCGAAAAGGGCGTTTTGTTCATGGGCGATTGCGGCGTCATTCCGGATCCCGACGTGGACCAACTGGCCGACATCGCGGTGTCCACTGCACGTCTGGCGAGGCAGATGCTTGGCGTGAAGCCGCGTGTCGCGTTGCTGAGCTATTCGACCAAGGGCAGCGCCACTCATCCCAGCGTCCTCAAGGTCAAGGCGGCGACTGCGCTGGCACAGCAGAAGGCGGCGGAATGTATGCTGGAGGCCGAGTTCGACGGCGAACTGCAGGTCGACGCGGCGCTGGTTCCCGAAATCGCCTCACGCAAGGTGCCCGACAGCAAGGTGGCCGGTCAGGCAAACGTGCTGATCTTTCCCGACCTCAACTCTGGCAACATCGCCAGCAAGCTCATCCAGCACGTGGCGCGCGCCAACGCCTACGGCCAAATCCTGCTGGGTCTCGACCGCCCGGCCGCCGACGTGTCCCGTGGCAGCAACGCCCACGACATCCTCGGTGTCGCGGCCATCGTCGGACTCCAGAGCATCGAGTATCAGAAACTCTATCCCGGAAGCGGCGAGCACCTGCCCGGCGATCTCTGAGTTCCGCTCCCCTTTTCCGCCATGCTGCTCAACAACGCCACCCCCCGCGTCTTCATCGCCGCCACGCGGCAGAACGACGGCAAAACCACCAACTCGCTCGGACTGCTCGCGGCACTTCAGAAGCGATTCGGCCGCGTGGGTTACATCAAGCCCGTCGGACAGCGCTTCGTGGAGGTGGACGCCGAAAAGATTGATGAGGATTCCGTCCTCATGGATCGCGTGTTCCGGCTGAACTGCCCATTGGTGGACATGTCACCGATCGCCGTGGAGCCGGATTTCACTAAGAAATACCTGCAGTCGGCAAATTTCGACGCCCTGGTAAAGCGGATCCACAAAGCCTTCGATCGCGTGGCGTGGGAAAAGGAATTCGTCCTCTGCGAGGGCACCGGTCACGCCGGCGTCGGCAGTGTCTTCGACCTGAGCAACGCCACCGTGGCGCGGTTGCTTGGCTCCAAGGTGGTCATCGTGACCCGGGGTGGCATCGGACTCCCCATTGACGAGGTTGCTCTCAACACCGCGCTGTTCCAGAAGGAGGGCGTGGAGGTCATTGGGGTCATCCTCAACAAGGTCCTCCCGGAGAAGCTCGAGTACATCACCGAGTTCGCCGAAAAGGGGCTGCGACGCAAGGGACTCAAACTCCTCGGCGTCGTTCCGCACCAACCGATGCTGTCGCGTCCCACCCTCCAACTCATTCGCGAGGAGCTTGACGCCCAGTTGTTGAATCCCGGAACCGAACTGCGCGACAACATGGTCTCCAAAATCGTGATTGGCGCCATGGGGGCCCCGAGGGCTTCAAAGCTCCTGCAAAAGGGAGTCCTGCTGATCACGCCTTCCGACCGCGACGACATCCTCACCGCGGCGGCCGAATACCTGAACGGAGGAGGCGCACTGGCCGGAATCGTTTTGTCCGACGACCTCCCGCCCTCCAATTCCTTCCTGAAGCTGTCCCGAACCCTGTCCTGCCCGGTGCTGGTCTGCCGCTCGGACAGCTACCAGGTAGCCAATAGGGTGCATGACCTCACGGTGAAGATCCGTCCCGACGACCGGGAAAAAATCCGTGTGGTGCAAGACCTGATCGCCAAGCATGTGAAGCTCGACAAGATTCTCAGCGCTCTCTGAGGGCGACTTACGGCAGGGCGAGCGTGTGCCCGCGGTCCGGCCGGCGGGTCACGCGTGGAAACGGTTTCCAGCTCCGCCCCCAGTCGTAAACTTCCAACCCCGCCAAGGTTTTCTTGTAGTCCATGGGCGAGGGCTCCAGCAGCGCGTACCCGGGATAATGGTAGACGCAGCCGTTCCGTTTCGCCCAGTCGAGCTCGAGCAAAAGCGTGAAGATTCCAAGGCTGCGATGGCTCTCCGAAGGTTCAAAGGCGCAGTACAGGCTGGCCACGGACCGACCCCCAGTTGCGAGGTAGCTCATCGCCACCAAGCGGTCGCCATCGTAGATCGCGACTTCGCGCGTGGGCACGGGATTGGTCGCGGGCATCGGACCGAGAAAATCCTCCAGGCCCCGCGGGATCCCTTCGAGGAACCGGGTCTTGTGGCGGTCGAAGAGGTCCCGGCGCTCGGGGTCGATCCGCGGTGTCTGGAACTCGACCCGCAAATCCCGATTGCGACGGAGCACCCGCCGCTGGCTCTCGGAAAGCCCGTGGCGGGACAGGTCGACCCGCAGGTGTTGTAAGGGGGCCAGGCGGCCACTCCACTCAATGAAGGCACGCCGGAAGAAGATCGGCCCCAGATACCACCAACCGGCAGCCCAGAGCTCGTCCATCCGGGACGGCGCAATGGACCAGCTGATGAAGGTGTCTTCGAGGGGCAGCTTCACGACAACCCCAACAAGAAGACGTTGAGCCGGGACGTCAACCCTGAATCAGTCACGACGCGATTCAGTCCCCGCGGCGCGTCCCGCAACCCAAAGGCACAACGCCGCCGCCAGATAGGCGAAGCCGCAAAGAGAGACGGCGAGGCTCATGTTTTCCACTTCGCTCCCCCGCCCTGCTCGGACCATCATCATGCCGGCATACAAAGGTCCGAGCGCGCCGCCGGTCCACCCAACCGTATTTAGAATCCCGGCGGCGGTCGCCCGCGCATTCGCAGGGACGACATCATACAGGGAAGCGAAGATGCCGGAATCGTAGAACCCCTTGCAGACGCCGAACGCCATCATCGCCACGATCAGCGCCGACCGGTCCTTAGTCCAGCCAACCCACGCCACGCAACCCGCACCGAGCAAGAGGCCGGCGGCCTGCACGTACATCCGGGCACCGCCGTGTCGCCGAACCCCGGAATCCGCCAACCAGCCGGCAATCGGAACCGCCACGGCGCTGGCTGCGTGGATGAATAGAGTCGCCGTCAATCCTGCCGCCCCCAGCTTGTAGCCGAACTTTTCCATGAGGAAGGTGGGGGTCCACACCAGGAACAATCCGGCCACAAAATTGGCGAGGACAAAGGCCAGACAGATCAGGCGCGCTGAAGGGTTCGACGCCATCAAGCGGACGGTCTCCCAGAAGCCCAGGGGAGCCACCGCCTCGGGCGCGGTCACGACTCCGTCCACGGTGGACACCGGTTCCGAACCCGGCTCCCGCAGAAACAGGTACAACATCGCGGCAAGCAGCATCCCGAGGCCGCCGAAGCAGTAGAATCCTGTCCGCCATCCGTAGTGCTGGGCCATCAATGCTCCCACCCAACTGCCCCCAATGGTTCCGAGGTACACACTCGACTGATGGAAGGCCATTGCCCGAGAGCGCGTCCCCTTGCCGTGGTACGCGCTCACCAAGCTCATGGAAGCCGGGTAGTAGAAGGTCTCGCCGAAGCCCTCCAACGCCCGCACCGTGATGAATTGCCACAATTTCGAGCACCAGGCGGTGGTGAGGGTGACGAAGCTCCAGAACAGGCATCCCCCGAGAATGAGATGTCGGCGCTGCATGCGGTCGCCCGCCCATCCCGCCAACGGCGCGGCGCCCGCGTACACCCACATGAAGGCCGAGCCGATCCAGCCCAGTTGCTCTTTGTTGAAACCGAATTCCGTCTTCAATGCCGGAAAGACGACCGAGATCGCCTGCCGATCGGCGTAGTTGAAGCAGCAGATGAACCAAAGCATGCCCACCACCGCCCAGGCGTACCGACGCCCGGTGGCACGCGGAGCCGCATTGGAATCCGGACGGTTCACGCAATCAGGCCGGCGTCCCGGAGCACCGGGATGAGCGCCTGGGTGACGCCGTCCATGCCACTATGGGTGGCCTCCGAAACAATCTGCTTCGGCGCTCCCGGATTGAGTCCGCGGGCGCGCATGCCAGCGGCGACATCCATAGGGAAATGGACGCCACCACAGGCCGCACCGACGCGCTTGAGCAAGCTCATCGATCGCGCGGTGCTGGCCGTGTCCCCGGTAGGCACCGTGCGACAGACACTTACCAGCAGCTCCGGACAGACATTCGACAACCCCGAGATGCATCCCGTACACCCAAGCGCGAGGGCCTCGTCGAGCCGAGTGTCGCTGCCGGTGAGTACGGCGAAGTTGAGCTCGCGCCCCAGCGCCACGAGATCCTGGTGGTACGCCCATTCGGCACCGCTCTGCTTCACACTGGTCACGTTTGCCCGCTTGGCGACTTCCGCGATGGTTTCAAGGCTGATGCGATTGCCGGTTCGCTCGGGAAAGTTGTAGAGACAGATGGGCAGCGGCGTGGCGGATGCGGCGTCGAGGAAAAAGGCCTGCTGGTCGGCCGCCGAAAGCGGAAAGTACCAGGGCGGGAGAATCGCCACGCCAGCACAGCCGATGTCGGTGGCGACGCGGGCCAGATGACGCACGTTTCGCGGGCTGACGTCGCTGATGTTCGCCATCACGGGATGCCCGTTGGCCAGTTCCACCACGCGACGCAACAGGCGCTCGCGCGTCGCGAGATCGAAGTGGACGAATTCACCGGTGCTCCCCAGAGCGAGAATTCCGGCGACGCCGCCGCGAATTACAAACTCGACCTGAATTTTGAGCAGAGGGTCGTCGATTTCCCCGTCCACGGTGGTCGGGGTCCAAAGGGCGCTAAGAATTCCGGCAGGTTTTTGCATGGAGAACGTCGGAGTGTCCCTTGGAAGTCCTGAGGATGTCCATCCCCGGGACCCGGGAGGCGCCAAAAAGGAGGAATCTATCCGACGCCAAGAACACGATTGCCAGCCAGGCGCGGGCGCGGGGAGACTTGGGCGTGCCGAATCCGATCATCGTCGCGCTCGATCTCCCCTTCGCCAACGAAGCCATCGACCTCGCTCGTCGCGTAGCGCCCCACGTCGGCGCGTTCAAGGTGGGCAAGGAACTGTTCGTCAGCGCGGGCCCCGACATCGTGCGGGCGCTGCGCGCCACCGGAGCCAGCGTGTTCCTCGATCTCAAGTTCCACGACATCCCGAACACCGTGGCCAAGGCCGTCGCCGCCGCCACCCGACTCGACGTGCAGATGCTCACTCTCCATGCCAGTGGAGGCAGCGCCATGATGAAGGCGGCACTCAAAGCCGCGCAGGAAACCGCCGCATCGATGGGGCGTCCAGCGCCACTGGTGTTGGGCGTGACCGTACTCACCAGCATGGACAGCGCAGCGCTGGCCGAGCTCGGCGGTGAAACGCAGGTTGAGGTACAGGTCGAACGCTTGGCTCGTCTCGCCGCAGCCTCCGGCCTCACCGGTCTGGTGTGTTCGCCGCTCGAATTGCAGCGCTTAAGGCCCGTCCTGCCGGCGGGAATGAATTTTGTGACCCCGGGAATTCGGACCGGTGCGGAAAAAGCGGATGATCAGAAGCGGACCCTGTCGCCCCGTGAGGCCATCGCCGCCGGCGCCACCTACCTCGTGATTGGTCGCCCAATCTACGCCGCCCCCGATCCTGTCGCCGCCGCCCAAGCCATCGCGGCCAGCATCTCTTGATGCCGCGGGAAGCGCTCCGCTCGGAATGGGCATTCTCGGATCAACGGTTGGCCCAAAACTCCTCGGCGGTCAGTCCGATGTCGCGTGCAATCTGCCTCACGAGAAGAGGAAAAATATCTCTTCCGCCGTGGTTTGGCACCGTCGTCGCGCGCCCGTCCGCATGGTGGTACTGCATGTGGGAGCCGCGTTGACGAATCATTGCAAACCCCAAGCGCTCCAAAATTCGGCACACTTCCCGCGGTTTTAGTACCGGAAAGTGACCCCTTGCCTATCCCACTTGAATGGTCTGTGTCCCGATAAACTCGGCCTTCAGGGCTGGCGTTCCCGCTTCGAGCAGCATGCTGACGACTTCCTCAAGGTTGCCATGGAGAGCCTCCAAAGTCTCCGCCTGGGAATGAGCACCAGGGAAGCCGGGCACGTAGCCGACAAACAGCCCGGTCTCCGAGCATTTTTCCACGACTGCCGTGAACGACCTCATTTAGCGACGCTACTCCACGGGCCAACGCCCGTCAAAGCCGTCCTCTTCACACCGGCTCGCGGCCCTTGTAGCCGGAGTCGAGGTCGTGCCAGTACTCGATGTCGTCTTCGCCTTCGCGCCAGCACAGGAAGACTTCGCGATCACCGCGCAGCGAGGGAAAATCCACTAGTCCGCGTTCCAGGTCCTTGATCTGGATCTCACGCTGTTCGAATTCGCGCGCCAGTTCCTGCAAGCCGGCCAGGGCGCGAATGTGATCCTCGACCCGCCCTCCGCCCAGATCGCGACCTTCGGCGAGCAAGGGTGCAGATCGTTCGTCAGCCCGGGAAACCGTTCGCGATTGTCGGCGCAACTCCACCAGCCAGCGGCGTACCTGCGGCAACAGCGCTCGGGCTTCCGCGCGGGTGTAATGTTTGGAAAACCGGTGCGACTCGCTCATCTCAATTTCGATTCGGATTCCAACGACAGCCTCTCCGTGTCGATCAGTGCGCGGTGTCGATCTTGCGCCGCACCGCATCGCTCTTTTCGACCTTCTCTGATTGAACCCATGCCTCCCGCGCCTCGGATTTGCGACCCAAAGCGAGCAGGACATCGCCCAGATGGTCCAATACGGTGGCGTCAGGGGCATCCAGCAGCTTGACCGCGCGCTGCAGCGGCACGACGGCCTCTTTGTGGCGGCCCAGCTTGAACAACACCCATCCAAGGCTGTCGAGGTAGGCCGGATTGTCCGGCTCCGACCGCAACGCACCACGAATCATGGTAAGCGCCTCATTCAACCGGAGGCCCTTGTCGGCCCAGAGGTAGCCGAGATGATTCAACGCCTCGTCGAAGTCCGGCTTCAGCTTCAGCGATTTTTGGAGGTAGTCGACGCATTGATCCTCCCTGCCTGCCTTCTCCAGCATGGCGCCAATCTGAAAATAGAATCGATGATCCAGCAGTTCTGGATGCTTGGGGATCGCCGCCTTTTCCGCAGCCAGGAATCGGGCGAGCGAATCATCAAAATGCTGCAACCGCGCGTGCGCCAGCGCTGCGAGGTATTCCCGCTTGAACTCGGGGGCAAACTTCCCGGCGGCGCGGGAGAGAATTGTCAGGGCCTCGGCCGGCTTGTCCTCACTCAGGCGGGCGGCGGCGAAATCCGCGTAGATCGCCTCGAATTCAGGATTGAGCAGCAGTGCCCGTTCAAAATGGGAGGAAGCACGCGGAAAATCGCGCGCCTCGAAAGCCAGAAGTCCCAGATAATAGAACGGAACCGGGTTCGACGGATTCTCGCGCTTCAGTGCCTCCAACTGCTCGCTCGCTTCCTTGTTCTTGCCGATGCGAAGGTAAAGTTCCGCCAGTTTTCCAGTCGGGCGCGGATCTTTGGGAAAGCGAGTCTTCAGGCTGAGGTACACCGACTCCGCCTTGCCCGGCAACCCCACCGCTTCATAGCGCTCTCCCAACCGCTGCAAAACCCCAGGGTCCTCAGGCTTCAGCGCGGCTGCCTTCTCCAGCGCTTGGCGCGCGGCAGCCAGCGTGCGTGGGGCGGCATTGGTGTCGCGCTTGCCATGCAGGCGGAAAAGTTCCGCCAACTCGATCCAATAGATGGGTTCAGCGGCATTCACCCGGGCGGCCTGTTCGAGGGTGCCCAGGATTTGTGCGCGGTGCCCGGTGACTGCCTGCAAGTCCACGAGCGCCTGGTAGTTCACCAGTTCGTCAGGCCCCAGGCGAATTGCCTCGCGATAGGCGGTCATGGCCTCCTCGCGACGCGCCAACTGCGCGTAGGTGACGCCCAGTAAGGTCTGGATGGTGGCCGCCTGGTCTGATCCCACGGCGCGAGGAGCGGAACGCTTGAGAATTTCAAGAGCCGCCTCGCGCTCCTTCCGTTCGAGCAACCGACGAGCGAGGTCAACCGCTAGCGTCAGGTTGGCGGGATCATTCTCCAGCGACTTTCGGAAGAGCTCCAAGGCCCCGCCGGTGCCCTCCTCATCCTGTCGAATCATGGCCGCGGCAAAGGCGGCGTGCGCCGTCGCGCGACGTTCGATCACGGTCTCCGACTCCACAGCGAGCGGATCGGTCACCCGCTTTCCCCGCACGGTGGGGGAAACCGGTTTTGTCGGACTCAACCGGGGCGCGTTGGTGCCCTTCTGGGCCGAAGTTGTAGGAATCGATTTGGCGCTTGGAGCGTTGGAACGCGCCGTCGCGTGCACGCACCCCTGCAGGAAAATCCCCGCAACGACGAACGCAAACAGTAACCCGGCACGACGGCCGCCCGAGCTCCGGGAGGAACCAGCGACACGAAAGCAACCGAGATCGTGAATGGATACGGGCAAAAGACAACGCGGCTCCGTAGAGGCGGAGCCGCGCCTTGAAAAAGATGCCATGCCCGGAAGGCGGCGTGAAGACGCCGTCTGGCTACTTCTGCCAGGTGCGCTTCTTGTGGCGGTTCTGACGGAGCTTCTTCCGTCGCTTGTGCTTGTTGATCTTCGCCTTCCGACGCTTCTTAAGTGAACCCATAGCTCGTGTGTTTCTGCGATGTCGTCTGTTCAGGTCAGTACACCACTTTGTTCAGTGGGTACTCGATGATTCCCTCCGCCCCGGCGGCTTTCAGTTGTGGGATAAATTCTCTCACCACCGATTCATCGATGATGGTTTCCACAGCCACCCAGCCGGAGAGACTCAAACTGGACACAGTGGGATTACGCAATGCGGGAAGCGATTGCAACAACTTCGGCAAATCGGCTTCACGGACGTTCATCTTCAATCCCACCTTGGCTTCCGCTTCGATCGCCCCGCGGAGCA
>JANXMD010000047.1 GCA_025354845.1 Verrucomicrobiota bacterium
CGGGAGGCCGCCCGCGGACATCGCCACCTCCTCGACCGCCTTCGCCCCGATCCAGGATAATCCGTTCCAACCCGTGACGACCGCCCCGCTGTCCACCTTCGGCATGGACGTGGACACCGGCAGCTATTCGCTCCTGCGCCGAATGCTTCGCGAGAACTCCCTCCCTCCGGGCGATGCCGTTCGCCTGGAGGAGTTGCTCAACTACTTCAGCTACGACTATCCGCAACCCACGGGCGATCATCCGCTGGGGGCTACGGTGGAGGTTGCCGCGTGTCCATGGAACGACGCCCACAAGCTGGTGCGTATCGGCGTGAAGGCTCGCGATCTCGCCAACAAGGAACGGCCGCGCTCGAATCTCGTCTTCCTCCTCGATGTCAGCGGATCGATGACGCCGGAGAATCGACTGCCGTTGGTGAAGCGCGCGATGCGGTTGCTGATCGACCGACTTTCACCGCGGGACACCGTGGGCATCGTCACCTACGCGGGTGAAGCCAAGGTCGCCTTGGAGCCCGTGGGAGTTTCCGATGAAGGGCGCACGCAGGTCATCGAAGTGCTCGAAGGGCTTCATGCCGGAAGTGGAACTCACGGGAGTGCCGGCATCCAGAATGCCTACGCGATGGCCACCAACCACTTCATCGCCGGCGGAGTGAACCGGGTGATCCTTTGCACCGACGGCGATTTTAATGTGGGGATTACCGATCAGGATGAACTTCTTAACTTGATCACTGCGCGGGCGAAATCCGGAGTCTTCCTCAGCGTCCTCGGCTTCGGCATGGACAATCTCAAGGACTCGACGCTGGAGCTCCTCGCCGATCGAGGCAATGGCAACTATGCCTACATCGATTCCTTCGCCGAGGCCCGCAAGGTGCTGGTGAAGCAGCTCGACGGCACCTTGGTCACCGTGGCCAAGGACGCCAAGATTCAAGTCGAGTTCAATCCGCTGCGGGTCTCCCGATATCGCCTGCTCGGCTACGAAAAACGCTTGCTGCGCGATCGCGATTTCAATGACGACACCAAGGACGCCGGGGAGGTGGGGGCCGGGCATTCGGTGACCGTGCTGTATGAGATTGAGCCGGCGGGGGGCATCGGTGCGGGCGTGGATCCGCTGCGCTATCGCACCGAGCCCACTGCCGGAGTTGAATCGCGGGCGCGTGGTGCTCATGCCGAGGAACTCCTGAATCTGAAGATCCGTTACAAGCAGCCTGACGGTCAGACCAGCCGGCTGATGGAATTGCCGGTAAAGGATGCAGACCGCGATCTGGCGAAGGCGTCTGCAGACTTCAAGTTTGCCGCATCGGTTGCCGGCTACGGCATGCTGCTCCGTCAGTCTCCTCACGCCGGAACATTGAATTGGGAGAAAGTCCTGCGTCTCGCGGAACAGGGGCAGGGGAATGATGTCGATGGCTATCGCGCCGAGTTCATCGACCTGGCCCGCCGGGCTCAGGCGCTTCGGGGTCAGCCCTGACTCCTTGGCTTCCGCCTCTATCAAAACGCACAGTGCTCGGTTTGGGCGCCTTGAATCCTGGCTGCCGCCCCTCCGGGGCTACCACGCACCGCGCCATAGAGGCCGCCCCGCCGGGGCTACGGAGCGCTGGCATCCTGCCGGCGAGTCGGTTCCCCAGCGCCGTCGGCGCGGCATCGTTGTAGACACCACACCCCGATGATTCTCCAGCCCTGTAGGGGTGACATCCTCCGTTCAACCTGCATCAGACGATGCCGCCCCGCCGGGGCTCGATCGTATTGCGGCAACTGGTGCTACACAGATTGCGCACCTACGGCGCTCCTGATTGGGGCGTCCGCCCCGCGTCATTCCCTAGCGTCGACAGCGCTGGGGCTTGGCCCCGGGCTCAGGGCGGATTCAACGACGGCCCTAAGCTCGTCGGTCGAAAGCACCACCGGATTCCCCTTCATGCTTCCGGCGGCGGCGGCCTTCGGGAGAAGGTCCTCCAGATCCTCTTGCCGTACTCCCCAACGGGAAAGTCCGGGAATTCCGGCGGAGGCGACCTGGTTTCGGATCCAGTCGAATCCCTCGCGTGCGAACGCCGTGGGCCGTCCTGTGAGCAGTCGGGCCACTTCATCGTAACGCGCTGCGATGCCGGCGGGATCCGGCCCGCCCTGAAGGCGCCGCCAATTGGCCTCACACACCGGTGCCAGCAGCGCGGCGCAGAGGGCGCCATGAGGTGCCGAATACATGCCACCCAGGGGCCCCGCAATTCCGTGCACGGCGCCGAGACCGGAATTGGCGAGTGCCAGCCCACCCAGCAGGCTAGCCAAAGACATGGCCTCGCGGGCCGCACGATTGGAGCCATCCGCCAGCACGGCGGGAAAGGCCGCCGCCGCCTTCCGGATGCCTTCGCGACACAGCGCATCGGTCAGCGGATTTGCCCGGATCGAGACGAACGGTTCGATCAATTGGGTCAAGGCATCGAGACCGGTTGCGGCGGTCAGCGCCCGCGGCAGGTCCAGAGTGAGATCGGAATCCACCAGCGCGAGGGTCGGCAACATGCGTGGGCTTCTCAGGCTGACCTTGACGCGATGTTGCGGCACGGCGAGCACGGCATTGCGCGTCACCTCCGCGCCGGTTCCGGCGGTGGTCGGGATGGCGACCAAAGGCAGCGGAGATTCTGCGAGCGGTAGACCGAGCCCCACAATTTCCAGGTAGTCGAGTATGGGGCGACCATTGGTGACCATCGCGGCGATTGCCTTGCCGGCGTCGATCACGCTGCCGCCTCCGCAGGCCACCACCCACTGACAGTTACCGTTGCGTGCGGCAGCGACGCCGCGTTCGACGTCGTCAACCGAGGGCTCGCCGATTACACGAAAGGAGGTGAGTCGGACTCCGGCCGCGGTTAGTTGCGACGCGATGCGGGCATGACGTTCCGGAGTGGAGCCGGTGACCCAGAGCGCGGAAGTTCCGAATCCGGCGGCCACGGCGCTCAGCTCGGTCACGCGGCCGGGGCCAAAGACGATCCGGTTCGCAGTGGCGAAGTCGAAGGGCATCCTGGGTGCGTCTTAGGCCGGTTCGAGACGGTCGTATTTCAGCGGAATCCGCGGCGTGGCCATCATCAGCGCCACGGTATCACGCCAAACCGAATAATGCGGTGTCTCGCGATGCTGCTGTTGAGCCTCCGGATCGCGGAATTCTTCGACCAAGAGGAAACGATCGGCTGCGTCCTGCTGCCGGAGGAGGTCAAATCGAAGAATGCCGGGCTCTCGGCGCGAGGCGCACGCGTTGATCAACGTGGCGGCACAGAAGGCGTCTACACACTCCGGTTTGACCTGGATCTGGACGACGAGGGTGAAGGCGCTCATTAGCTTCGGAGATCGGAGATGGGAGATGGGAGATGGGAGATCGGAGATCGGGACTCAGAGCAGGGAGTCGTAAAGTTCTAGGTAGTGGAGTGATTGGCGTTCCCAAGAGAAGTCCGATTCCATGCCGTTGCGTCGATACTGGGCCAGCCATTCGGGGGTGGCATGCAAGGCGAGTGCCTTGCGGATGGCGTGGGCGAGTGCAACGGCGGTGGGCTCGGTAAACTTGATGCCAGTGGCCGCTGCGCCGTCGTGGCTGCGTTCGTCGCGGACGTCGATCACGGAATCATCAAGCCCGCCGGTGGCACGAACCACCGGGATGGTGCCGTAGCGCAGAGAGTACAACTGATTGAGACCGCAGGGCTCGAAGCGCGAGGGCATGAGATAAAAATCCGCTCCGGCCTCGAGTCGATGCGCGAGCTTGGGATCGAACCCGATGCGGGCCGC
>JANXMD010000051.1 GCA_025354845.1 Verrucomicrobiota bacterium
CGGAAACTGGTTCGCCGTGGACAACGACGGCGACCTCGCCGACGAGCGCGAACGATTCGTCCAGATCGCCGAAGGGAGCGACTCCGGATGGCGCATTCACTGGCAGTTCCACGACGCCGGCTGGCGGCGTTTCACCGGTGCCCCGGACTACAATCCCTGGATCGACGAACGGATGTGGGTCCCGCAGTTCCCCGGACAACCCGCCCACATCACCCCGCCAATCACCAACTACTCGGTCGGTCCCTCGGGATTCAAATTCAACCCGGGCACCGCACTCAACGCCGCCTACCACGACCACTTCTTCCTGGTGCAGTTCCCGGTGCAGAAGATCACCGCCTTCCGTGCTGAACCGCGAGGCGCGACCTTTCGCATGGCCGGCGAACACGTGTTTTTGTCGGGTATGATGGCCAGCTCCCTGCAGTTCAGTCCGGACGGGTCGATGTTCATCGCCGACTGGGATGGCATGTGGAATCCGAGTGGACGCGGCGCGCTGTGGAAGCTCGATGATCCCAAGTCCGCCGGCCTGCCCATCCGCGCCGAGGTGAAGGGACTGATCGCCGCCTCCTTCCACGAACGCTCCACCAACGAGCTGCTGGCGTGGATGTCGCACGCCGATCAGCGCATCCGGCTGAAGGCGCAGTTTGAATGGGCGCGCCGCGGCGATCTCGACGGCTTGGTGGCAGCGGCCGAACGCACCGACCTCCCGCAGCTCGCGCGCATTCACGCTCTGTGGGGTGTGGGACAAATCGGCCGGGCCGTCGACCCGACTCACTTGCCCTTTCGCGATGCCGATCCCGAGATCCGCGCGCAATCCGCCAAGATCGCCGGCGACCTCCGCCTCCAGGCCGCCGCACTCCAACTCGCCGCACTCCTCCAGGATTCCTCCCCGCGCGTCCGCTATCTCACCGGCACCGCACTCGGAAAGGCCGGCGGACCCGCCCAACGCGACGCACTCGTCCGCGCAGTGGTGGAAAACCGCGAGGACGAAGCCTTCCTCCGGCACGGCCTCGTCCTCGGTCTCGCCGGCGCGGTGCCAGCCGACAAGCTCGCAGAATTGTCCCTGCACCCCGAGCCACGCGTTCGCATCGCCGCAGTTCTCGCGCTGCGGCGGCAACAGGCTGCGGAGGTGATTCGCTTTCTGAAGGATTCGGATCCCCTGGTACGCGCCGAGGCCGTGCGCGCCATTCACGACGACGACTTCGTCCCCACCTGCCTCAGTTCGGTGGCCACGCTCGCCGATCCGCTGCCACTCAACGAATCGGAAGCCGTCAGTCGCCGCATCCTCAGTGCAAACCTCCGCCTCGGCCGCGATCAGGATGCCCAGCGGCTCCTGCGGGTCGCGCTGGACAAGAGCCGCCCGGAACGCCTGCGCATCGAGGCGCTCGAATGCCTGGGTGATTGGAACAAATCGCCCTTCGTCGACCGTGTCGAAGGTCTGATTCGCACCCTGCATCCCGCCACGCCTGATTTGGGAACCCGGTTGATCGGCGATCATCTGCAGGACTGGATCCAATCCGGCCCGTCCATCGCCACCGCCGCACTGCGCTGTGTGGACCGGCTGGGAATCCCGGTTGCCTCCACCTCGCTGATGGCGTGGATTGCCGCCCCCTCCATCCCGGTCGAAACCCGCACCGCGGTCCTGCAGTTGCAATTGAAGCGCGATCCCTCGGCCCTCGCGTCGCGCTGGCGCGCCTGGCTCGACGATCCCGATGTCGGCCTGCGCAGCGCCGCCTGGGCCGTCGCCGTGCAATCGGACGCGCCCGCCTTTTTTCGCGAGGCCCGCACCCGGGAAGCACGCCTCACTCCGGCCGAAAGACAGCACGTCATCCGACTCGCCGGCGGGGTCAAGAGCGCCGAGTCCAACGCCTTCCTGCAGGACCTCGTCGATCAACTAACCACCGGCCGACTCGCTCCCGAGCTGGCCCTCGACACCATCGACGCCGCGGAACGCACCAACGACACCCCCCTCCGCGATGCCTTGAAGCGTTTGCCCCAGGCCTCTGGAAAACCGGCGGTGGACCGCCTGCGGTACGTGCTCGTCGGCGGCGATGCCAGTGCAGGCCGCGACGTCTTCCGCAATCACGTCGGAGCCCAGTGCATTCGCTGCCACGACGCCGGGGGCGAAGGCAAACAGGCGGGACCGGTGTTGGCCGGCATCGGCAACCGCACCACGCGCGCCGAACTGTTGGAGTCTCTTCTCGATCCCAGCGCCAAACTCGCCGACGGATTCGCGCAGACCACCGTTTATCTCCACGACGGCGATACCCTCGACGGCGTGCGTCTCGCGGAATCCAAAGACTCGCTGACCCTCCGCCTCATCACGGGAGAGCAGCGCGTGATCGCCAGGAAGGACATCGAGAAGACCGCCGCAAACCCGATCTCACCGATGCCGCCCATGGGTGACGTGCTGTCTCCCGCGCAGTTGCGAGACGTGATTGAGTTTCTTGCCACCTGGAAGTGAGTCTCCGATGCATCGCCCGCCTTCCATCACCGGATCCGAGTGGATCGGTCGTGTCGGGGTACGGCTGACGTTGGGGGTCCTGTGCCTTCTCGGCGCCCATGCGGAGGACTCCGAACTCTACGTACGCGAGGTCCGGCCGTTGTTGGAACAACGATGTTATCCCTGCCACTCGCGACTGAAGCAGAAGGGCGAGCTCCGACTCGATGCCGGCGCGTTGATTCACAAGGGCGGACGCCACGGATCCATCCTGCAATCCCAGCCAGACGGAACCCGCCCGCTGCTCGACCGCGTCGGCTCCACCGATCCCGAGCATCGCATGCCACGCGAGGGGCGCGCGCTTTCCCCCGACGAGATCGCCATCCTGCGACGCTGGATCGATTCAGGTGCCGCCTTTCCAAAGTCGGAACCGGTGCCCGTCGCTCCGGGAGATCACTGGGCCTTCCAACCCGTTCGACGCCCCGCGCTGCCGACGGTCCGCGCAGCGCAATGGCCCCGCACGCCGATTGACACCTTCCTGCTGGCCCGCTGGGAGAAGCAGGGCTGGACCCCCGGCCCACGGGCCACCGACGAAGCCCTGCTGCGCCGCGTGCATCTCGACCTCACCGGGTTGCCACCGACGCTGTCGGAACAACAATCCATCGCCGCCGCGCCGGGAGATGCCACCCTGGATCGCATCGTGGATCAGCTCCTCACCCGGCCCAGCTACGGTGAACGCTGGGCCCGGCATTGGCTGGACGTGGTTCGCTACGCCGACAGCAACGGCTACGAACGCGACGCGGAAAAACCGCTGGTCTGGAAGTATCGCGACTACGTCATCCGCGCGTTGAATCGCGACACACCCTTCAATCGTTTTGTGCTGGAACAATTGGCCGGCGATGAAATGCCCGACGCCACGGCCGAAACCGTCCTCGCCACCGGCTACGCGCGGCTCGGGAATTGGGACGACGAACCCGCCGATCCCGAGACCGATCGCTACGACCAGCTCGACGACATCGTCAGCACCACCAGCCAGGCCTTCCTCGGTCTCACCCTCGGCTGCGCCCGCTGCCACGACCACAAGTTCGAGCCGCTCACCACGAAGGATTACTATTCGATGGTCGCGGTGTTTGCCCCGTTGACCCGCCCCCAAAACGGACGCACGGAACTGACGCGCCCCGCCGGGCCACGCTCGGTGGTGGAGGAATCGCTCTGGCTGCAGCGGGTTCTTGCAGAGCTCGAAAAGTCAGGCGCCTCGCCCCAGGGCGTCGATCGCCTGATCTCGACAGCACGACTGGAAGCAGTTCGGGCCCAGCTCGAAGACGGCTATTTCCTGTTCGAATCCAGCCCCAAGGCTCCGGTATCTCATGTGTTGCTTCGCGGCAATCCGGGGCGGAAGGGGGACCCAGTTGAACCCGCCAGTCCCGCGGTGCTCGTGCGTCACACCCTTCATGCTCCCCAGGCCGATCGTTGGACCTCCGGCCGGCGCCTCGCCCTCGCGCAGTGGATCGCCAGTGCGGACAACCCACTCACCGCCCGGGTGATCGTCAATCGCGTGTGGCAGCAGCATTTCGGCACCGGGCTCGTGCGGACGCCCAACGACTTTGGGACGATGGGCGAACCCCCCTCGGATCCCGAACTGCTCGATTGGCTGACCGACTGGTTCACGCACGAAGGGGGCTGGTCGTTGAAGTCACTGCACCGCCTGATCCTCCAATCGCAGGCCTGGCGACTGTCGCGCGGCGTGCAACCCGATCACGCGGCCGTGGACCCCGACAACCGACTCTTCTCGCGGCAGGGCTATCGACGCCTGGAGGTTGAGGCCCTGCGCGATTCCATCCTGGCGGTCAGCGGCCACCTCAACCCCGCGATGGGCGGACGCGGCGTTTTCCTCCCCATTCCCCGCGCCGCCATTGAAGCGAATACCGATCGCGATTCAATCTGGCCCACCGTGTCGGACGCCGAGGCCTCGCGTCGCACGGTGTATGCCTTTGTGAAGCGGGGACTCGTGGTGCCCCTGCTGGAGGTGCTGGACCTTTGCGACACCGTCAGCAGCTCCCCGCGGCGACAAGTCACCACCATCGCCCCGCAGGCCCTCACGCTTTTCAATGGCGACTTCGTGAATCAGCAAGCCCGTCGTTTTGCCGATCGCCTGAGGCAGGAAGCCGGCGACGACCTGAGCCGACTGGTCACCCTCGCGTACCGACTGGCCCTTTGCCGGATCCCATCCGAAAAGGAACTTCTGGCGGCTCGCGAGTTCTTCAAAACCTTCCCAGGTGAGCCGGAGCACGCGTCGTCGGAATTCTGCCGCGTGCTGTTCAATCTCAACGAATTTGCCTACCCGGAGTGACCGGACTTCCACCATGAACCCGAATTCACCCGGATCGCGTTTCATCCCAAATCGAACCCCGTGCGGTCGCACCCGACGCGAGTTCCTCTGGCAAGTGGGGGGCGGGTTTGCGGGCCTGGCGCTGGCGGATCTCCTCGCGCGCGAATCGACCGCCCTTGCCGCCACCCCAGGAGCGAATCCGCTCGCCCCGCGGCCCGCGCACTTTCGCGCTCGCGCAAAGCACGTCGTGTTCCTCTTCATGAATGGGGGCCCGAGCCAAGTGGACACCTTCGACCCCAAGCCCGCGCTCACTCGCTATCATGGCCAGCCCTACCAGGGCGATGCCAAGGTCGGCTCCAACGGCCGTCCGGTGGGACGCCTGATGCAATCGCCGTTCGACTTCCGCCGGCACGGGAAAAGCGGGCTGGAGATCAGCAGCCTCTTTCCCCACACCGCGAAGTTCGCCGACGACCTCTGCGTGATCCGCTCCATGCATTCCGACACCGCGGCGCACGCCTCGGGATGCCTGCAGATGAACACCGGCAGCATCTTCATCGGACGTCCCTGCCTCGGTGCCTGGCTGAGCTACGGCCTCGGGACGTTGAATGAGAATTTGCCGAATTTCGTGGTGATGACGGATCCGCGCGGTGGCCCGATCGGTAGTGCATCGAACTGGAGTGGCGGCTACATGCCTGCCGCCTATCAGGGCACGCTCTTTCGCAGCGCCGGCGTGCCACTGCTCGACCTCGCCACCCCCGAGGGTACCACCGACGCGGTGCAGCGCCGCTCACTGGATCTGCTCGGCGAGCTCAATCGCGATCACCTCGCCACCCGCGCCGCCGAATCGGAACTGGCCGCACGGATCGAATCCTACGAACTCGCGTATCGCATGCAGACGTCCGCCTCCGAGGTGGTGGACCTCGGCCGGGAAAGCACGGCCACTCACGAGCGGTACGGATTGAACCAACGCGTCACTGCCGACTTCGGGCGCAAGTGTCTCATCACGCGACGCCTCTTGGAAAAGGGCGTTCGGTTTGTGCAGTTGTACTCGGGCGGTGGGCATATCGAGGACACCTGGGATGGTCACAACGACTGCATCTCGAATCACCGTCTCCACGCCGCGGAAACCGACCAGCCCATCGCGGCGCTGATCTCGGATCTCAAGCGCACCGGCCTCTGGGACGAGACCCTGCTGGTGTGGGGTGGCGAGTTCGGTCGCACGCCCACCAGCGAGGGCGTGGACAAGCCGGGACGTGATCACGACTGGCACGGCTTCTCCATGTGGATCGCCGGCGCAGGCGTGAAGGGCGGTCAGGCCGTGGGCGCCACCGATGAACTCGGTTTCAAGGCGGTGGAGAACCGCTGTCACGTTTCGGATCTCCACGCCACCATCCTCCACCTGATGGGCCTGGACCACACCCGACTCACCTATTTCCACAGCGGCCTCGACCAAAGACTCACCGGAGTCCTCGATCGACGAGTGATTCCCGAAGTCCTGGCGTGAGCGATCCGTCCGTTGGGGACAACTCACAGGTCGTTATGGAGCAGTGCGGTGGCAGAGCGTAGCGACGACACCGCTTTGGGCCCGAGTGGTTGCCGACACCCGTGCACTCAGTTGACTTACTTCCAAATGGTAAGACGGTAAGACATGACAACGACGCTTTCCACCAAAGGTCAAGTGGTGCTGCCCAAGCAGGCTCGAACCCGCCTGCGGCTCCGACCAGGGGCGACACTCCTGTGCAAAGTCGAGGGAGATTCCATCGTGCTCACCCCGAAGACGCCGCCTGCGGATTCACCGCGCTCCGTGGTGGATCCAAAGTCCGGCCTGCGGATCACGCAGTCTCCGACTCCCGCGCAAATCACCAGTGACGACGTACGCGCCGCCCTGCTGGACTTCCCATGAAATACCTCCTGGATGTCAATGTCCTGATTGCACTTGGGCATACCGGGCACACGCATCACACGCGCACGATCCGTTGGTATGTTTCGGCCCTCAAGATGGCTACCGGATTTCACACGTGCTCGATTACAGAATTGGGATTCGTCCGGGTTTCCGTCCTGACTGGATTGCAACCCAGCGTGAACGCCGCACGTGAGGCACTGGATGCGCTGAAGGCTTCCTCCAAGGTTCGGTTTGAGCTCATTGCGGATGACGTGGGCGTGGCCCAACTCCCGGCCTTCGTTAAAAAGCCCCAGTCGCTCACCGACGGTCACCTGATCGAACTGGCGCGCCGGCACTCCCAAAAGTTGGTGACGCTGGACCGAGGCATCCCTGGGGCGGTGTTCATCGGCGAGCCGTGTTCAACGAAACGGCGGTGAATCGATTCGCCTCCAGCTCCTCGTCTTCGCGTCCTGCTTTCATGCTTTCCAAATTCAATCCCACCGGCCGGCAAGATGCCGGCGCTCCGAGGGGAATCCGCCTCCTCCCGTCGGCGGCTACGAATTCGAAGAATGGGGTCGAAAAACGCGCTTTATGATAGGCTTCCGGCGGAATCGCATTCATGGCCCTCAAAGCAACGATCTACAAAGCCCAGATCCAGTTCTCCGACCTGGATCGCAACGTGTACTCCGAGCACTCCGCGACGATTGCCCGTCATCCCTCGGAAACGGACGAACGGCTGCTGGTCCGGCTGCTGGCCTTCGCCCTCAACGCCACCGTGGACCGCGACGAGGGCCCGTTGGAGTTCGCCAAGGACATGTGGGAACCCGACGAACCTAGCCTGTGGCAGAAAGACCCCACCGGCCGCATCACACATTGGATCGACGTCGGTCAGCCCGATGAAAAACGGCTCTTGCGCACCTCCGCCCGCGTGGGCCGGATCAGCGTGTACAGCTTCAGTTCCAGCACGCCGATCTGGTGGAGGGAGTTGGAGCCACGTCTCACCCGGATGGTGAACCTCACCGTTTGGCAAATCCCCTCCGACCAAAGCACGGCCCTCGCCGCCCTGGCTCAACGGGCCATGAAGCTCCAGGTCACGGTGCAGGACGGAGCGATCTGGGTGGACGACGGCGGAACGTCCGTTGAAGTGACTCCGGTTCGGCTTTGGGGAAGTAAGTCGACGGTCTAAAGTCGACGGTCCAAAGACCTCAGTTCCGGCGACGGGCGGGGAGCGTCATCGCTCGCTGGACGAGCTGCGCCAGATACCGCGCCTGCTCCCGTCCGCGAAGCGCGATCCGATGCGAGTGGCCGTCGGAGGTGGAAACCACGACCAGGCACAGATGCGAGGCGGTAAATGCCCGCAGCGCGCTCACCAGGGAGGCGACGGTGAAGAGCCAAATCCCTAGCCAAGTGGAGGCCGGCGTCAGAGCCTGCGTGGTACGATCGCCACCCAGAATGTAGCCGACACCGGAAATGGCCAAGCCGCCGCAGAGTACCGCGAGAATGCCAAAAGGAGCCGTGCGGACTTGTTCCGCAGTCACCCGGGTCACCCGGGCGATATCAATGGCGGCACCGTGCGCGAGCAGCAGGCGACCCACGAGAGTCACGCCAGGTGCGGAAAAGACGGGCGGCTCCCCGTGCGGGGCGGGGCGGGAGCGAGCGGGTTGGGGCGAAACCTCAACCGAAATGATGGGGCGAGCAGGATGCGTGGGTCGGTCGGACTTAAACCCGCCGTCCGCAGGCGGGTGCGAATGACCCGAGTTGGTCGAACTTGCGGAGGAACCAGCACGGCGGGGTGGCGCTGCCGCCACGCCGTTCCAAACGGTTCCCGTAATGACACGACGATTATTCACGTAAATCCACTTCGACTCGCCTCACGACTGACCTGAACTTTGCTGTGCTAAACTCATTCCGGCCGACAACCACCGACGGCTACGGGCCAATCCCGAATCCATCCCATTCGGAACCTTGACCCCTGAACACTGACCCCATTGCGACCGTGGCGTCGCCCTCAGGGGGCTTCCGAAAAAACCCTAACGGACGCGTCCTTCCGTCGGCTGGCGCCTCAGTTCGCAGGCGGGCGTAAAGCACCAGAAAGTGGACCCGGATTCATCAGGAAAGCCAGCAAGTTTCGCGCAGACTCAAAGGAAAGTCCTTCGAGAAAGCCCTCCGGCATCATGGACTGGTTTGAGGTCTCGATTCCCTGGATATCGTTACGATCGATTACCTGGGTCTGTCCCGGGGCCTGGAGAGTCACCGTTCGCACCGTTTCGTCGCGGAGGATTCCCGTGAGTGAACGGCCGTCTTTCAACGAGACCGTAGTGAGGCGAAACCCGGCGGGGACCACGGCGTTGGGATCCATCACGTTCTCAAGCAGATAGTCGAGATTCGAGCGCCCGGATCCCGTGAGATCCGGGCCGATCTCCCCGCCCGCCCCAAAAAGCCGGTGACACGGCGCACACAACTGCCGGAAACCGGCCTGGCCCTGGGTCAGATCGGCCGCTTTGAGCACCGAAGGGGTGAGGCGGGATTTCATCCGGTCGATCGCGGCCCGGTGGTCCGGATCCGCAGGCCGGACCGCACCCCAGACTTCGGTCAGGCGGCTGGACAGCGCCGGCACGCCCAATCCAGCGACTTGGCGCGCCTGAAAGGCCGTTACTTCAGCACGCGGAATGGTGCCCGCGGCCACCGCATCGAGGAGAGCGCGGGCGGCCGCCGGGGTGGCACACAGCGCACTGAGCACGGGAGGACGCTCCTCAAGGCCGAGCCAGGGATAGTTGGCCACGGCGCGGGCCGGACCTTCGGGATCGCCAATCTGGAGCAGACCCAGCAATGCCGTGGGCCGCAAAACACTGTCCTGAATCGCACTCTTGAGCAGCGGGGCCACACCGTCCGCACGCGATTCGATCAGCGCTCGAAGCGCATTTCGACGGGACAACGGATCCGCAGTGACGTCGGCGGCGACCCGACGGAGATCGTCCGCCGCCCGGCCGTCCCCGAAGACCACACTCAACTCGCGGAGACGCGCCTGCACTTCGGTGTCTGTCGAACCCTTGGTCGCAGCCGCGAAGCGATCCCATCCTCCAGGCGGCGCCGATCGGCGAATCCCGCGCAACGATTCCGCCAAACCCCGGAGCAGGTCCTGTTGAAGTTCAAGCGAGCCGGCGCCGGCCTTGCCCACGGCTGCCATTAGCGGCTCCAGACCGGTGGTGTCTCCAGGCAATCGCTCGCCAAGGCGACGCGCGATGAACTGCCGCACCTGCCGATGCCGGCAGGTCACAAAGGCCCGGGCAGCCTCGGCGGGCGTTGCCGCCACCCAGGGTTCGATGCCGTACCACAGCATCAGGGGGAAGTTGTGATCGTTGTTCGGGACTTCGAATCCCAACAGCGCCCGAACCAGCGGGCCGCGGGACGCCACGGGAACGCGCTGAAGCGCCGACGCCAAATACAATTGGACCAGTGGCGGATGAATCCCGGGAGCGAAACGTTCCAACGCCCGCAGAGCCTTCATGGGCTCCCCTTCCTGGGCAGGATCCTCGGCGAGGAGAGGCATCCGATCCGCCAGGAGACGGACCATCCAGCTTGTCACGTGCTCGTCCTGCCCCTTCAGCTTCGACGTCAACCAGTCCAAAGAAGCGCCGCCCACCGTATTCAGCGCCCACAAGTGGCGGAGTCGGTCGTGCGTGGAGCCGGCGTGATCGAACCCGTCTCGCAACTGCCGTATGCTGGAGCTCCCCAGCTTCCCGGCCACCGCCCGATCCGCCAGCACCTGCCTGGCTTGACGCGAAATCCATTCGTTTCGATCCGTCACCCGTCCGATCAACTCGGCATCCGAAAGCGCGGAAATATCGGCCGGCACCGAAGCCGGCGCGGCGTTCGTGTAGGTCAGATTATAAATGCGTCCCGAGGTCCGGTGGACCCCGTCGCTGTCGTGGCATTCGCCGGTGTCGGACCAGTCGGACAGGTACACGCTGCCATCCGGTGCCGGGATGAGATCCAGTCCGCGGAACCAGGTGTCGCCCACCTGCATCAGGTCCGGTCGGTGACGCGCCACGTAGCCGGTCCCCTCGCGTTCGAGGTGCTCGTGATTCAATCGGCGCCCGTGGAAATTGAGCGTGAAGACCTCATTGCGAAACGCTTCCGGCCAGTTGTCGCCCTGGTAGATGAGCAGGCCCGCGTGGGCATGGCCGCCCCCGAGGGAATCGCTCCCGGCGGCGAACTGGCTGCCATCGAGGGCGGCGCGCGACTTGGTCCAACCAGCCGCAGTGTCGAAGTGGAAGTGATCGGCGTGCTGTTCGATGAGCGCGTAGGCGTGCGGGTTGACGTCATCGCCGTGCATGCGCCGGAAGTGCGCCCCGGGAATGGCGTGCCAGAAATGACCGATGACGGTGTTGATGAAGAAGGGTTCTCCCTCCGCGTTCCAGTCGAGGCCCCACGGATTGGTGGTGCCGTGACTCACAGCCTCGATCACGTGCCGTTCGGGATGATACCGCCAGATGCCGCCGCGCATCTCGACGCGGGCCGATTCCGGACTGCCCGGGCGGCCGATGTGGGCCCCGCTGGAGATGCCGATGCGGCCCCAAAGCCAGCCGTCGGGTCCCCATTTCAATCCGTTGGCGAAGGTATGCCGGTTGCCGGTGGTGGTGGTGAATCCGTCCAGCAACACCTGCGGTTCGCCGGCCGGCTCATCGGTTCCCGGTTTCACCGGAATGAAGAGCAGCTTGGGCGGACACAGCACGAA
>JANXMD010000077.1 GCA_025354845.1 Verrucomicrobiota bacterium
TCTATACCCACCCCTGGCACAACATGTTCCTCTGCGCCGCCATGACGGCCGCCGACATCGACCAGACCCTGGTCGCCGCTGAAGGGGCGTTCAAGGTGCTGAAGGCCGAGGCGCCCAAGCTGGAGCCCGTGCCGAAGTTGGCGTTTCTGACGGCCTGACGACCGTTCCTTCCTCCCCTTTTGCGAAAGCCAACCATGGACGACTATTCCAACTACGACGGCCTGGGCAGCAATGCTCGCGGGAATAACACGCTGTTTGTCAGCGCATGGATTTCGTTCTGAATCGCGACGCTCGCGACACGGGGAACTGCGTCAGCGGGCTCGATCACGCAGGAATTTGAGACCCTGCTGGACTTCGGTATTGGAGGGATCCAGTTGGGACGCCTTTTCCAGCAGGGGACGCGCCTCGTCGGCCTTCCCCTGTTGGAGACGAATCAGCCCCAGCGTGGAGCAGGCGAGAGCGTCCGTGGGATCCAATCGATACGCCGCCGCGAACTCCGCGGCGGCAGCGTCGATATGACCGGCGTTCAATTCGAGCATGCCGAGATTTCCGTGGGCGCGAGTGTTGGAAGGATTGAGCTCCACGGTGCGGCGAAATTCCGCGGTCGCCTGCTCGTTCTCGCCCTTCAAGCGGTGCGAGATTCCGAGGTAGTAGTGAGCCTCGTCCAGAGTTGGCGACACCTCAGCAGCCACTCGAAAATGCTCGAAGGCGGCGGTCTGACGCCGTTGCCCGAGGAGCGCCCGGCCAAGGTTCACATGGGCTGTTCCGTCCTGGGGATCGATGCGGAGTCGCTCGGTGTTGAAAGCGATCGCATCGCGCAACGCCCGCTCCAGATTGGCCTTGTCAAAGGCTGCCTGCCCCTCCTTGGCCCGCGGAAGCAACTGCAGCCACAGCTCCGCCATCTCATCCGTAGTATTTGGTCCAAATCGAACTCGCTTCGGCGGATTGGAGGGGTTCCAGGGATTCGCCGTGGAATTGTCGAATTCGATCCGCATTTCCACGCGCGTCCCGGCAGGGAGAAAAATCGGGGTCCGATAGGTGTAGTCTCCCTGCCAGTTGAAATCCCACGCCGGAATCAGCAACAGCCGTCGCTCGACGCCGTCCGGAAGATGCGCCAGCGCCTCGATGCGGCGTCCGAGATAATGAGTGTGCGGAAGGATTCCGAGCAGATCGGCATCCGCGGGAATGCGGTAGTCGTCGGTGTAGACGACGTGGGTCGCACCGGGCTGGAGATCGATCGCGTAGTTGACCATCGCCACCTTCACCGGGCGATTCGTCGGCGGTTGATCGGTAAAATAGAGCCCGAGTTCGAGCTGCATTGGCTCGGGCTTTCCGGTCGGCTTGAGATGCATCTGCACGACCAGATCGCTGTCCGGCTCCAACCGCCACGCCAGCCCCGGCGGGCTCCGGCGCGGTCCGGCTCCCGGCTGCCAGCTGGCAAAATGCCCGTCGGGGGAGCGGACGGAAACGGGCGTATCCATTCCGGGAAATCCGGGCTCGGGATCGGCGGCATCCCGCCTTCGCGCGTCACCGCTGCGATCCACTCGAAGGAAGGCATGATGCGCGGCACGGGAATGGGGATGGAATTCCCACGCCGCCACGTTGCGGATCCGATCCAGGGGAACCGGGAGGACAAAGTGGCGGTACACATCGCGACCTTCAGCGGGAACGGTGTAGGGCATCGGCATCCGAACGATCAAATCCGGAGTGCCCAACGCCCACTCCCCGGGCCATTGCGGCGGCTTCGGGGCCCTGGCCGGATCCCCTTCCGCCATGCCCCCGGCAGCCCATCGGGCGAACAACTCAATCTCGGCTTCGCTCAATCGCCTCTCACCCACAAAACCCTCGGGCTGTGGCGACGGAAGCCACGGAGGCATGAAGCGCCGTCCGGTGACGTCCACAATTTCGCGCGCATGCTTCGTGGCATCGGCAAACGTCAGGAGCGTAAACGGCGCCGACTGCCCCGACCGGTGACATCCCGAGCAGTGCGCATGCAGCAGCGGCTCAATCTCCTCGTGAAACGTGGGCACCGATGCCCCGTGAACACGGACGCCGACAATCCAAAGTCCCATCACCCAAACTGTCAGGCTGCGCATCATGGGCATCACGGGCATCACGGGAAATTGGGAGATCATGGAGAACGGAACGTGCAGCCTACCGCCGGGACCACTCTGCCTGGAGCCTGTCCACTGGCGAGAAAGGCTTCGAGCGCCTCGGCCAAATCATGCCGGGTCGCCTGCGGTCGGTCGCGTCCCAACGCGGACGATTGATCGTTGATCCGGCCGCGGTAAACGAGATGGCCGTCACGCGTCACGAGCACCACTTCCGGCGTCACATGGGTCAGGTATTGCATTGCCACGGGGAACCCAGGATCCCGGAAGGCAGGAAGCGTGAGGGCATATTCCGTGAGATGAGCGCGCACCTGCTGCGTCGTCTCCGCTGGATTCGCATAGATCAGGGCGAACTGAACGCCGCGCGATTCCGCCGCGCGACTCAGCGCCGAGATCTCGGGAAGGGCTCGATTCGAAATGGGGCAGTCCACCCCGAGGAAGACGAGCACCAGCCCTCGCGATCCGGAAAGTTCGGTCAACCCATGCGAGCGTCCCTCCAGATCGACGAGTGCGGCAGCGGGGGTTCCGGTCAGGGAGCGGCACCCCGTCCACAGCAACACCAGACCGGCTACGAACCCAAGTTGTCCGTGCCGCCGGCGCACCAATTCCTGCAGCGGGTTCGGTTTCATTTCGTGGCGCGAATCCGCGTGTTGCGCAAGATCAGTGCGTTCACGCCATTGGTCTTCCAGGACGCCTGCAGCGCCGGAGGGATTTCGATGGCCGGAGGGCCTTGCGAAAAGGCGCCGAGCACCAGATCCACGTCGCCGTCACCATCCACATCCGCGGCATCCATCGAAATCCACCGCCCCATCGTCGCTCCGGGAAATGTGTGTGGCGCGAACTTCAGACCGCCGCGATTTTCCAGGTACACAAACCCCTCAGGCACCGCACGGGAGAAATCGGGGAAAAACGAAATCACTGCCAGATCCAGATCGCCGTCGCCGTCGAAGTCTCGGGCCAACGTCTTGAAAGCACCATTCACTGGATAGAAGGCCGCCTCGCGCAAATTGAATTGGCCATCGTTCAAATAGATTCGCACCCCATGGTAGCGCTTGAAGGGCGACGGATACTCCCCGTTGTCGCCGTTGGTCAGGATCACGTCGGGAATCCCGTCTCCATTCATGTCCGCCAATTCAAAGTGGATGGATCCAAACGCCGGATGGAATTGGAGCAAGGGGCGCACCCGGAACTCGCCGTTTCCTGCGTTGGTGAAGAGGTACAGGCCCTCCTTGCCCTGCGCCATCAGCACGAGCAAGTCGGGACGCCCGTCCCCGTCGAAGTCGCGAATCACCGCATGCACCGCACCGGGAAAATCCAGCAGCACATGCTCCTCGAATCCGCCGAGACGTTTGCGTTCGAACCACGACAGCCGTCCCAGGTAATTGCCGAAGGAACAGATGAGGTAGTCGGTCAATCCATCCCCATTGAGATCGGCCGGCAGACACTGCACGGGGCGCATCAATCGGGTGGCGATGGGAACCGGGAGGTCGCCGCCGCCGGGCGTCGGCAGGACGAGCACCTGGCCGTCGGGGACATCCGAGGGATAAACATGACCGATGAGCGTGGCAATCAGTCGCGGCCCGTCCTGGACCAGGTCCACCGGTGCCCCACCGAGCGACAATCGACGAGCGATCGTGCCGTTGTCACGAAAGGTGACCAGGCTCCCGCTGCTCACGTCGCCCACTCGAATTTCGTGAGTCGCCGCATCCACGGAAACCAGCGTGGTCAACGGCTCGGAGCCGGGAAGCGTCAGTTTCTCGGGCGTGAAGAGCGTGAGATCCGCCACGATGGGGTCATGGGGAGGCTGGGGCAGCGCATTGGTGGGCGCCTTGGCCAGGTAGTAGTCGTGAATCGCAAACCAATCCTCCTTGGGCAGAATCGGCGACGGAGGAAACAGGTTGGCCTCAGTAAGTCGCGCACCGTCCGGCCGGTTCTCCATGCGCACCTGAGCCACGCCCAGGAAGGGAGCCATTTTGCGCAGCGCGTGATGTTGCCAGGTGTGCCGGTCGAGCAGGTCGGGCTCGGGAAAGAGATGGCATGCCGCACAATATTGATGCGCGAGACGATCGCCACGGGACACGGATTCTGAATCGGTCACCGGTTCCGCCACCACCTGGAGCGCAGACAGTATCCAGAGCGCGAGCCAACCCGGGCGGACGCGAAGCATGTGGAAGGAGAACATCATGGTCCTGGTTGGGAGTTATCTGAGGAGTTGACCTGAGTGATTGAGGGTGGCGTGGGTGGTGTTGGGAGGGAGTTCGGTGCGGGTGTGGGTGCCACCGGGCCAGCTCACCTGCACGGCCTTGGCTTCTCCGTCCAGTCCCATCACCGCTTCCACTCCGTCCTGGCTCCAGTACCCGCTTCCTCCGTGCACTTCCCGGGCCGGCCCCAGTCGTCCGCCCTCGTACTCCACCCGGATCACCGCTCCGTATCCGTCCCGGTTCTCTCCGGCTCCCACCACCTTCACTCCCAGCCCGCGCTTCGCCCTCTCGTTGTGGTACACCTTCAAGCCCGCCCCGTTCTGCCCCACCAGTACGTCCACACGTCCATCCTCGTCATAGTCTCCCACGGCCGCTCCACGGCCCTCCCCGTACACTTCCAGCCCGCTGTCCTCCACCCCAACAAAGCCTCCCTTCCCGTCCCCCTTCAACCACACACCCCTCCCAGCGTCGCTGCGCGATTCCGAGGCATTCACTCCGAAGAAGTTTCCCACCAACAGCACGTCCTCCAGCCCGTCTCCATCGTAATCCGCCACACTCACTCCGTAGCCCACGCTCCGCTGCGCCACCTCGGGCAATGCCACCGCTTCAAACTTCCCGCCCCGGTTCAGGAACACCGTCGTCAACAGCCAGTCCACCTCCAGCATCTCACTCTTCTTCCCCGCCAGGATCCCGCCCATCTCCGCCTCCGCCCACCCCTGGTGGCTTCCGTACTTCTCCCGCACCCACGGCAGTGTCTTGGACACCGTGTTCAGGTCCCGCACCGGTTGCCACTTCCCGGCTTCCTCCTCCGCCTCCAGCAGTTCCACCTGTCCCACCCCATTCCAATCCCCAAAATACAGCCGGTCGCGTCCGTGACGCGTGTTCCGTCCCCAGTTCGAGGCCACCAGATCCATCTTCCCATCTCCGTCAAAATCGCCAGCGCTTACCCCATTCCAATAGCCCCGGTACTTCCCAAGGCCCATCTCCTCCTCCTTCAGTTCTCCCTTCCGGTTTCGGTACGTTTTCAATGCGCCCCATTCGGTCGCCAGCACCAGTTCCGGATACCCGTCTCCGTCCAGGTCCGTCCACACCGCTCCACTCACCAGCCCGCTGTCCTTCAGCGCGGCCGTGTTCACAGTGTCCTCCTTCCACACGCCCCCTTCGTCGCGCTTCCAGATCCGGGACCCATCGGACTCCGGATACCGTCCTCCCCTCACCCGGCAGCCCACGAACACTTCCAGCTCTCCATTCCCTTTCACATCCGCCACGGCTACGGCACTGCTCGAACCCCACGGACCCTTCACCACCTTTCCCGCTTCCTGACCCAGCTGCCACACTTCGGCTCCCCCTTCGGTGTTCGTGTACTCCTCGTAGTTCGCGCTCCCGTACAGCACACCCGTTTTCCTTCCGGCTCCGGGCAGGCCCGCAATCCCGCTCTGGTCCCGGTCCGCGAAGGCGCCTTCACGGACTTCAAACCCGCCTTTCCCGTCGTTCTTGAGCCACGACAGTTTCCCGCCTTTCCCGCTCCCCATCACCGCGTCCAGCAGTCCATCCCCGTCCACATCCATCCATCCCACTCCAGGTCCAAGCTGGCTTAGCTTTCGCGGCAACAATCCCTGACGATCAAACTCCTCATACCCTTCCTCGTGATGCGTCACACCACTGCTCACCTCGCGGAACCACGGGGTGCGTGCTTCCCCCTTCGGCGCCTCCCAGCGCTCCGTCGCTCGGGCCTCCTCAATCTCGTACTCCCGATTCGCCTCCACTCCCTTCACCACGCTCCGCTTCCCGCTTCGCCACTTCACTTCCAGTTCCATCCCTCTCACGTTCTTCCCGCTCGCGAACACTCGCATCGCGTCATCCGACGACAGGTACCGCCCTCCGGCCATCATCTCCTGCGACTGCTCCATCACCGCTCCGCCCTTCAAGCTCATCCGCGCCCCAATCCCTCGCGTGTTCTTCCCCTCCCCCTTCAAGCGCACCGACACCCGTCCCCCTCCTGCCTCGTTGCGGTACACCCCAGCCGCCCCATTCAGTTCATTCACCACCACGTCCATATCCCCGTCCCCATCCAAATCCACCACACACATCCCGTGCCCCACTCCCTCCTCCCCAAATCCCCACTTCTTCCCTACCTCCTCAAATCCACTGCCTCCTACGTTCCGGTAGAGTTG
>JANXMD010000085.1 GCA_025354845.1 Verrucomicrobiota bacterium
TCTTCTGGAGCTCCGCCTGATCGAGGGCGAGATAGCCCTCGCCGTTGAAGGCGACTTCCCCGTTGTAGACCTGCTCCACAGTGCCCCGGTTGATGCTCCAGCCGTCCACCAGGACCGTATTGAGGGGAAGCGGTCGGTAGATCCCGGCCGTATTGGTCTCAAAATCATCCGCCTCGATCACTCGGACCCGCGGATCGGTCACAAACGGCGGGTTGGCGAACTTGATCATCTGCGAGGTGAAGTTCGTGTTGTCGGAGAACATCGCGTAGAGCTGGTTGGTAACCAGTTCGCCAGACAGCGTGATCCCCTTGGGCGACTTCAGAATCTGGGCGCCGTCCTTGTCGAGGGCCACCGAGATGCTTCCCGGACCATTGCCCAATGGCGGTGGGTAATTGGCAAGCAGCACCGGTCCCCAGACTCCATTCGACCCCTGGTTGGTGTTTCCCCAGCCGCCAATCACGAGATTGGACCGGGTGCCGAGACCCACCCATCCCTCGATGGAGAACGCGGAGAACCGGCCCACATCGGTCGAGGCGCTTACCGGAATCTGTCCGCCCGCACCATTGACGTAGCGAAGTGCCTTACCGATCTGGCCGGCGACAAACGCCGCCTTCGAGGTGAGCACCACATCGTTGGTGCCCACGGAATCGGTGCCGTCCGAGTCAAAAGACCAGACGGATATCTTGGAGTTCCGTACCACGGAATCACCCTTGCCCAGACCCTCGAGACCGTAGCGGAAAAGACTCTGCATCTGATCGGCCCGCAGCGGCGTGCGCCACAGACCGAAATCATCGAGAAGGATCGCCTCGGAGATCGAAAGCGGGGCGTTTGTGCCGACCGGGTCGGTGCCGAAATAGAACCGGTTCGTGGTTGGTGGACGGTAATCCGGGAAGAGCCCTTCGGCGACGCTGTGGCCGTTGACAAACAGCACTCCTCGGCCGGAGGCGCGGTCAAAGGTAAAGCCCACGTGGGCCATGCCGAGATTGCTGCTCACCAACTCGGCGCCGAGTCCGCGATGATCGTTACCGCCGCGATTCTCGAAAAGCACGGTTCCGGCTCCGTCAGGGTTTATCAGCCGGATCGCCAGATCGGACTTCCGGTCGTGATCCAACCTCACGCCAACGGTTGAAACGGCGGCCCCGCGAGTGTCGTCAACCGGGATCACCGCATAGGTCCGTCCCTGGTCGGTGATCGTCTGGGAATCGCGCGAGGAGTAGGTTCGCACGCTCAAGGCGTCGAAGCCGCGATCCAATCGCGCACGGATGCGATAGCAAATCTGGGTGGACTGCGGATTGTAGACCGCAATGTAGTACCGTCCGGGTTGCAGCGGCGGAAGGTCCCGGACACCCAAGGTGACCTCACCCCCCGGTGGGAGGATCGTGGCGTGCTTGTCGGACGAGGCGGGATCGGTCACGTCGGGGATTTCGTCCCTCCGGATAAACACCTCCAACGGCAGCGCGGGCTGCATGTTGGTGATGGTGATCGTCATTCCGGTGGCGTCGGCGGGGACGTCAATCACCTCCAATTGCGCGGCCGAAGGATTCACGCAGCGGGACACGAAGGTGGCGCCGAAATCATTGGGAAGCAGGCGAAGATCAAATCCGGAAATTCGACCCACGTTGCCCTGCGCATTGTCGGTGGTCGTCAGGAACCAGGCCCCCGATCCCGATTCGCCCATGAAATTCACCATGCTTCCGGGACCATCACTGGGAACGCTGCCGGGGTAATTTCCACCCTGGGTGTCGTCATACGTCACCACAATGTTGGTACCCGCGGTCAGCCCACGGAGCGGACTGTGGTTGTTCAGCACGGCAAACCGGCGGTTGTGCGACAGGTTGCCCAGAAGATCGGGGAAATTCTGATGCGTGGCCGTCATCACGACGGTGGCCCCGCGTACGGTCCCGGGAAGCGTGCTGATGCCGAGATAGAGTCCCACCCCAGGCCTGTTGGGACGGCCATCCGGAATGGGTTGACGCAACGGGATGGTCAACACGCGAGCCCGTCCGTCAGCCCCAAGGCTGGTAAAGGGTTGATCCGTGCTTACGCCCACGAGGCCGTACTCCGCGGCCTGCTGGTCTTCGGACTTCACGCCGATGTAATAAACCTCGTTGGTCAGCGGCGCGTTGGTGATGGCGATCAGCTCGGAGCCACCACGGCTGGTGGACTTGAGCGCCGCCCCCAGCGCGGCCGGGTTGAGGTTGGTCAGACCCGGATCCAGGCTCACGTACAGGTCGATGTCCGGATCATTCGTCCGGGCCCTCGACAACTCGCCGACCGGGAAGGTCAGGAAGGCGACGTTGTGGCCGTTGGTCAGGATGGCATCGCCGTTGGTGGTGGTGCCAGGGGAGTTGGTGAAGGCGTAAAACTGCCACTGCTCCGGAGATCCACCGAAGACGGCATTGATCAATGGGGAATTGGCTCCCACTCGCTCGGAGAGGAACGGAAGGCCGTTGGTGACTGCGACCACTCCGGGCCGGCCGGATCCAGGCGGATTCGGAATCCCCGGCGAAGACGTCGGAAGAAAGGCGATCGAACCTGCGGTGGTGTTGGTGCCATTGAGGATCGCGTCGGTCGCGATGACGAGGGCGAAGTCCTGGACCACACCATTCGTATGATCGCGTCGCGCATTTACGTTCACGCGATGCGCAACCACCGACACGATGAAGTTGGTGCCGCCGAGCTCCGGCAGCAGGATCCGCTCGACGTTGTTGATGCGGTCAAAGCGGCTGAAATCGTTGGTATCCTGAACGTGACTGCGGGCCTCCGAGGCTTCGAAGTCGTTGCCGTAAATCACCTGATGCGTGACCGTGTTGGAAACCACGAGATCGAGGTCGTTCACCAACTTCGAGGCGCCGATGGGATTGCCGGGAGGATCGGTCCAGACGAGCGAGATCCGAACCGGGGCGTTCGACGCGAAATCGTTCAACTGAAGCTTGTACGAGCGGGACTCACCGGTGGCCAGGCCCACCGACTGGCCGAAGCTATCCGCCTCGACGAGGAAGGCGGGTTTGTTGGAAATGGTGAGCTGCGAGGTGAGCGCCGTCGCCAAGTACGGTTCGCCCCAACCCGCGTAATTGCGGGGATCTTCGCTTTGGACGTGCGGATCCGGAACGTAGGTCGGACTCGTAACCGTCGCGCTGTTGATGAGCAGTGCCTTGTAGCCCGCCGCAGAGGGACGTTGTCCGAGGACCTGGGTCCGGAAGAACTCCTGCATCTGCGCCAGGAGACCGGCCACCGAGGCCGCCGCCATGCTGGTGCCGGATTCGTAGCGGTACGACGGCTTGGTTTCCGCCGTGAGGTCTTTGAAGAGCAGGAAGTCGTTGAAGAACTCGTTGGTCGGGAAGTCGTGCTCCAAGGTCCATTTGGCCGAGCGCGCTGAAATAATGAAGGTACCTGGGGCAACCAGATCCGGCTTGAAACGACCGGAGTCACCCTCAACGCCAATGCCGACATTGCCGCGGCCGGAGAAGCCCGCGACCTGGAAATCGCTGTCCGTCAGCGGCGTGTAGGGCGCGTTGGTGGTGTAATCGGTTCGATTCGTGTCGAGAGTGGTCAACACCGTCGAACCCACGACCAGCGCCACCCCGTTGGTCTCGTAGGTGATGGAATTGGTGATGTTGCGGGCGGTCTCCAGCGCGCCCACCGTGATGACATTCTTGGCGTTGCCGGGCGAATTGATGGAATCGCCCGATCCGCCGATGCCGTTGTCGCCACCGCCACCGCCGTTGCCTGCGGCGAAAACATACAGGATCGGCTGGTCACCAGCGACGCCCGGGGCGG
>JANXMD010000106.1 GCA_025354845.1 Verrucomicrobiota bacterium
GAAGCCGAAGAACCCTGCAAACCGAGAAGGAGCACCGCCATTGAGTCGTCAAATCCGAGTGCCAATGGATTCGTTCCGCGCGCGAATTCCAGTGCCTCCAACCGGCGGATCAGTGGCGCGATCACTGCCGGCTGTTTCGCCTCAATTCGCCCAATGGCGCCGAGTACATGATAGCTGGACTGCCCGCGTTCCACGCACCGGATCAACGCCGGAATTCCCTCCCGGGTTTGGCTCATTCCGAGGGCGAGCGCGACGGTGTCTCGAAGTGAGGCATTGGTGCCATTGAGCGCATCGATCAGCACGGAAATCCCCGAAGGGCCGAGCGAGGTTAAGGAAAGCGCCACCGGCAGGGCGGCATCGTCGCCGGACAACAGCGGAGCCAGTTGCGGGACTGCATCGGAAGCCCGGGTGCCTAGCAGCGAAAACCCGTTCTGCGCCGCCACCTGCCACCGGCCAGCGCGACCGGTCCAGGGTGAATCGTCAAAACGACTCAACCAAGCGTACCACGCCGACGGAAAATGAGGCAGGAGACGCCTTACCACACGATCGAGCGCCGATGGACGCTCACCCATCCACGTCACCAACCACGGAATCGCCTCAGGGCCCAACTTGGGGACGGGGTCGACTGGTGTGGGCGCGGTCTGCGTGTTGGTCGGAGTCTCTTGCGGTCGAGCTGGGTCCGAAGTGACTTGGGGCGGGGCGATCAGCAGACCCCAAAACTCATCATGGATGTGCCCATACAGGTCGTTGGGCAACCAGACAAACCCGGGATCCGAATTCCGCAACCACTGCGACAATTTTCGGCCCTCATATCGTGGTTCGAACTGAAATCCGCCCAGCCAGAAGCGGACGGTGATCGCCAGGAGCAGCGCCACGCCGATTCCGAGGCAGACCACCCGCCCCAGTCGCCGTCGACGCTGCGGCGTCGGTGGGGGAACCGTAGGTGGAGTGGTCTGACTCAACGGGCGGAGGCGGTCTTCTTCTCGCCGTCGAGATCCCACGTGACGTTGTACCAGCCGAGGAACATCTCATCCCACGACTGTTCTCCCCAGTGAACAGTCTTGTTCGGATCCGGGTTCGCCGGATTGCGGGCCGAGTTGTCGAAGCCGCCACTGAGCCGGACCCAGGTGCCCGCGGGCAGATGGAGCGGCTTCTCCAGCGCGTAGCTGAGCTGCCAGTTGAAGTCGTAACGCGGCACGGAACAAACCGTCTCGCGGCGACCATCCGGGAAGAGCACTTCGAATTTCGCCCAGCGGCCGCGCAGATGCATGTGCGGCGTCACGCTGTGCAAGGTCGCGGGCTTCTTGAAGCAGTACATGCCGTCGACCTTGGAATCCGGATCGCCCGGTTGGATCTCGAACTGGTAGTTCACCACCGGCACCGACTCGAAGCGTTGATGGGACGGCTCGCGAACCAGGTAAAGGCCCACCTCCGATTCGTCCGTCTGTTCCGAACCATTGGTGGTGTAGTGAAGCTCAAGATCGAACACCGCATGGGCCGGGATGCGCTTCCCGCTGCCGGTGGGAAACCAGTTCTGACTCGCCCCAGGTGCCCATCCGGCGAACATCTCCCGTTCGCCGAGATGATCCTTCTGGCCCCCGTTCTTGATGCGGGCGATCACGTGGTGCACGACTTTGCGATTGCCCGGCTTGACCCACACCGCACCAATCCACGCCTCTTGATCATTGCCAGCGGTCACCTCGATGTGGCGGTAGTCCAGCACACCCGTGGCGGGAATCTTCTGCGTCGCGGGCAGGTGCAACACGATGTCTGGCTTGCCCAACGGCCACTCGGTCGGAGGCGCGGGCGGAGGCGTGGTCTCCAGAGGATCGGCTCCGTCGCCGCGCGGCGACCCCTGCCGGATCCAGCGAAGCAGCGTCTGGGTCTCGGCCGTGGTCAGACTCGGGTTGTCTTTGAAGTGACCAAAGTGGGGATCCGCATCCCAGGGCGGCATGCGGCGGGCCAGGAGCACCTCTTCAATGGTGGCCGACATGCCCTTCACCTTCTTGTGGCTCATCATGGCGCCTTCGCCAATGTTGCCAGGGCTGTGGCAGGAGACGCACTTGCGCTGTAGCAACGGGGCTACCTCCTTGGCGTAGGAGACCGGGCTCGATTCGGCGGCGTCGCCACCGTCGAAGGTGATCAGGCAGCCCCGCGTCGCCGTGCGGGATACCAGCACCGGCTTGCCGTCGAGAAACTGCTGCAGTGCGGTCGCCAGATAGCGTTCAGTGGGTTGGGGCTTGGCACCGCCCTCGACCACCTGATCGTCAATGGCGCCACGATAGAACACCGACCAATCCTTGGTGCTGATGGCCACCACCTCTGCGGTGCGACGCACGCCCAGTTTGCGGGTGATGCCCTGGGTCTCGTCTTTCGCCACCGGAAGATGCCACACGCCGAGTTCCATCAACTGCTGCTGGATGGCGCGGGCGTCGTCGGCCGGACTTGCATTCACCAGCAGGAATTCCACGCCTTGCCGGGTGAGGCGCTCGCTGATGTCGCGGATCTTCGACACGTTCTGCCGCACCACCGGACAGTCATTCGCCACGAAAAACAGCACGACCGCCTTGCCCGGGCTGCGCCGCAACTCGTGCATCCGGCCCTGAAGATCGAGGAGCGAGAAATTGGGGACCTCGGTAAGCGCAGGCGACACCAGACTCTGGTCCCCGGTGGAGACCGTCAGCGGTCCGACGTCCGCGGGAGCCGCGGCCCGAGAAAACCTGGGGGCTGCGAAGGCCGCCAAGACGAGGCCGGCCAGGAGAGGGAGGCGGTTCCAAACGCGAGTTCCAGTCGTGTGCATGCGATAGTGGTGGGCTCAGACTTGCGGACCCGGCCGTATGTTCAAGCCAACGACATTGTGGACGATTTCCCGCCGCCGATGCAATCCCTCGCCCTACCCGGTAGCGCGAAAGGTGGGTAGCGCGAGGCTCCTGCCGAGCGGGTGCGTAGGACGCGGGTGGGACGCCACGGTGCGAAAAAGAGCGCGTCCGTCCACCCGGCTCATCAGGAGATTCGCCCTACCGATCGCGCTCCTTTGCGGAGGGGCCGGTGATCGGAAACAGGATTGAGCCTCCCCGCATTCGAGGCCACGATCACCACACGGCCCCACCCGGGTCCGTCTGCGTCCGATGCCCGCCTACCGCCCTGAACCTCCCGACTACTGCCCGGTTTGCGATACCGAGGTCCCCGAGGGAGCGCGGGCTTGTCCCCACTGCGGTGCGGATGAAACCACCGGCTGGAGCGACCACGCCCGAGCGCAGCGCCTGGGGATCCCCGACGACGACGACGACGAACCGTTTGATGCCGAGGAGTTCGCCCGGGAGGAATCTGGTGCCGAGCGAAAACGGCCCTGGTCCCGGCTTTGGATCCTCACCGGTGTGGCCGTCCTGGCAGCCTTTCTCTACCCCGCTTGGAGGCATTTCTTCGGATGAGCCGGATGCGTCATCGGGAGCTGCTGTTGTCGCTCAAAGCGTCGACCATCGAGGCCTGCTTCAGCGTGCCGATGCTGAACCTGACGATGCCGAGTTTTCCCTTCGTGATCGCCTTCGCTGTCTCGGCCTTGGGATGGGGTCCGGCGGCGGTAGGGCTGATGGCTGCCCTGCCCCACCTCTGCAATCTGGTCCAGCCGGCCCTCTCCGTCTGGTTGCGAGGCCGTTACTCCCTGCACCAGATTATCCAGGTAACCTTCATCCTCAACGCCCTCCCGTGGGCGTTCGTGTCGGCCCTGCCCATGGCGTCGCCAGCGATGCGAAACGTCGGCTTCGGGATCATTCTGACGCTCGGCACCCTTGCCAACTGCGTCTGCGCGGTGGCTTGGTCGGCCGCCATTGCCGAACTCGTTCCCTCACGGATCGCCGGAACCTTCTTCGGCCGGCGAAATCTCATCTTCGGCTTCTGGACGCTGCTGGTCGTCATCGCCGCCAGTCAGCTCGCACAACGCTACGGAAGCACGCTGACCGTGTACGGCTGGATTTTCGTCGCGGGATCCGCGGCGCGCATGGTCGGGTTCTTCTTCTTCACCCGCATGAGCTTTCCACGGCAGGTCCTGCATCGGGCTCCCACCCCGCCGGACTGGGCCGAGTTGGCCGCCCCATTCCGCGACCGCAACTACCTCGTCCTCGCCGCCTTCATCGGATTGTGGGGGTTCTTCCTGAACATGGGACAACCCTTCTATCCGGTGTTCCTACTGAAGATCCTGCATCGTCCGGTCGGCGATGTCGGCTGGCTCACCGCCCTCGCGGGTGTGGGCGCCCTGCTGACCCTTCGGGGCTGGGGCCGCCTGAGCGACCGCTTTGGAGTCAAGCCGGTGCTGTACGTGTGCTCAATGTTCTGGGCGCTGATCGCTCTCGCCTCCTGGAGCTTCGCCGGCACCCGGTGGCATCTGCATGTGGCGCTTTGTTACCTTCTGGTCGGCGGCGCTACGGCGGGATTCCAGCTCTGCCAGTTCAACCTGATGCTCAAGCTCGCCCCCGCCAACAAGGCGCCGCACGTCGCGGTTTTTGTGGCGCTGACCAGTGCATTGACCGCATTGGGACCGCTGGTTGGCGGATTGATGCTTCGCTGGCTTCCCGAGGATCTCGGTACGGTCCTCGGACAGGGTCTGCACCACTTTCACCTGGTCTTCGCGATCTCAATGCTCGGCTGCCTGCTGAGCATCCACGTCCTCGACCGCGTTCGTGAAGAAGCGGCGCACGGCCCCGAGGCGGTGTGGCGTACCATGCGGGGCATGCGAACCTTCAACCCGCTGCTCAGCGTCACCACCGCGGCGCAACTCCTCTTCACGCCGCGCGCGGTCGTCGGCATCACGCGCGATTCCGTGCGTTCCCTCAAGCGTCACGCCAAGCGCATCGGAGACGTCGGCGAGGAAATCATGGAAGGCGGACGCGACGCGATCCGCTCACGCCTCCCCGGGGATCGGGACTGAGGGTTGGACACGGATTTCACGGATTCGCACGGATCGAAAACCCGGACGCTGATCGCCGGACTTACATTCTCTCTCCGACTCTTAATCCTGCTCTTATTCGTAAACTTAATCCCTCGTTTTCAAGTTCTCCGGAGTGAGGAGGGGAGCTTGGGATTACGATTAAGAGGAAGAAGGAGACACGGATTTCACGGATTGGCACCGACGGGAAGCGGAGCGCGGCAGCGTCCTGGAGTGCGTGAGTCCTCTCGCGCTCTCGACTCGCGAACCCCGTGCGGGACCAAACGGCTCGTTCTTTCGCATCCCGTTCCCAGCCAGAGCGGCAGAGGACTGCCGCACTCCGGGACCATTCGGCTCACCAGATGCAGGTCGTCACGGACTTGGCCGGTGTGTTGAGCGTCACGCTCTTCGACTTCCACATCACCACTGCCCGCCGCGCGGCGTCGGTGGTATTGACCACGACCAGCACGACCGATCCGTCGGGATTCACAAAACACACATTCGAAAGATCGCGATCACTGCCCGAGCTTCCGATCCGCACGGCGCCGCGGCGGACATGTTTCATGAAGTGACCGTAGTTGTGGTACTCGAACAGTTCCTCCACGCGGCCGGTGTCCAAGTGAAGTTTGAGAATCGCCCGGGTCGCGGGGAACGGGCCATTGTTGGGGCGACCCTGCTCGTCGAGCATCACCACCCAGGCGTTGTAGGTGGTGGCCCAATTCCGAAATCGCTGCACCAGGTCGTAGCCGCCCCAGATGCTGAAGACCGACCCTTCGGTGAAGCGGATCGGCTTGCCGGGAAACTCGCCGTGGAACCGCGACATCCCCTCAGGCTCGCCGGCGTAGTGATGGAACGCCACGCCGTCCACAAACGCAGCGGCGGCGGGGTCTTCCAGGATGGTCCGCGGATGCGCCAAGCCGTCCGATTCTTCGGTGGCTTCGAGGTTGTAGTTGTGGTCGTAGCACCAAATCCGGGTCGTCAATCGAGCCTGCTTCAAGGCGGGACCGAGATGGTCGCGAATAAAGTCGCGCTCTTGTTCGGCGGTCCAGTGGCACGACGGGTAGTGCCACTTCGGATCCTTCGACCGGGCGCGATCGACTCCAGGCTCGTTTTGAACGGTCACCGCGTAAACTGGGATGCCCTCGGCGCGATATGCCTCCAGGAATCGAACGAAATATTGCGCGTAGGCCGGATACCACTCCCGCTTCAGCTCGCCGCCAATCATCGTTCCGGAAGTCTTCATCCAGCCCGGCGGACTCCACGGC
>JANXMD010000131.1 GCA_025354845.1 Verrucomicrobiota bacterium
AGAAGTTCTGGATGAAGGGGGAATCCAGTGGCCATGTGCAGGTGGTCAAGGACATCGCCTTCGATTGCGACGGCGACACGCTCTTGATCAGCGTCGAGCAGACCGGCGCGGCCTGCCACGAGGGATATCGTTCCTGCTTCTTCCGCACGCTGGGTGAGACCGGCGACCACTCCATCGTTACCGAGCCTCAGCTCGAGACGCCGGAGTCCATTTACGGCAAGAAGTGAGCGGAAGCGCTCCGTTCCGGCGTGACTCGCCTCGATCAATTTCTCGAGTTGGGAACCCGGGACTGGGCGCTCCTGGCGCTGATGATCGCCGCGGCGCGGGCGACGGACCTCGGTTCCACTTGGATCGCCACGCCGAAGCTCACGCTGGAGGGAAATCCCATTGCACGCCGGCTGGGATGGAAGTGGGGCATTCCGTTGAATCTGCTGCTGTCGCTCGGATTCGCTTGCTGGCCGTTGCTCGGCATCTCCCTCATCACCACCAGTTGCCTGGTGGCGTCCCGCAATTTGCAGTCGGCCTGGGTCATGAGAAGCATGGGCGAATTGAACTATCGCTGCTGGATGGCGGACCGCCTGGCCGAGGCGCCGCGCGGGCTCGCCTGGGGATGCTTCCTCGGTGAATCGCTCCTCTTTGCGGTGATTGGTTTGTGGCTCCTCGCCTCGTCTTCCTGGCAGCTGGTTCCGTTCGCGATCGGATTGGGAATGTCCGCGTATGCGTTCGCGGTGGGGCTATTCAGTTCGCTGGCTTTGTGGCGCAGCCGGCACTGAACCCTCGGTGACGGGACGGCGCTTGCAGGAGGTTGCGGAGCACCGTTGTATTCCCTCACCGCCATGAATCCCCTCACGCTCCTTCGCTCCCTCCAGGCCGGTCTGCTCGCCGTGTGGTGTTTCCCGGCCCTTGTTTGTGCGGCGCCGATTCGCGTGCTGGTGTGGGATGAGCAGCAACCCGCTCAGCGGCGCGTCTACACCAACTGGCTGGGGAACCAAATCGCCGCACACCTTCGCTCGCTTCCCGGACTGGTTGTGAGCTCGGCGCGGTTGGACGATCCGGAGCAGGGGCTGTCGCCGGCGGGACTCGATGCGACCGACGTGCTGATCTGGTGGGGCCATGTTCGCAACGGCGAGGTCTCCCCGGAGCGGGCCCGCGAGGTGGTCCGCCGCATCCAGGCCGGCCGACTCTCACTCATCGCCCTGCACTCGGCGCATTGGTCGGCCCCGTTCATGGAAGCAATGAACGTGCGGGCCCGGGAGGATGCGCTCCGGGTGCTATCGCCTGCCGAGCGCGCCACCGCGGTGATCGTGGAGACCAACCTGTTTTCGACCCTGCGCACGGCGCCCAAGTATGGAGATCGGCTCACTCCTTCGGTGATCTATCGGAAGCCGTTTGGCGGACCCGTGGAAGTGCAACTCACTCTCCCCAATTGCTGCTTCCCCGCCTATCGACCCGACGCCATGCCGAGTCACGTCCACGTGCTGCAGCCTAAGCACCCGATTGCACGTGGCTTGCCGGCTGAATTTGTCGTCGAGCAGACCGAGATGTATGACGAACCCTTCCACGTGCCGGCGCCTGACGCGGTGGTGTTGGAGGAGCGCTGGGAACGTGGCGAGTGGTTCCGCAGCGGGAGTGTGTGGAACTTGGGGAAGGGGCGGATTTTTTACTTCCGTCCAGGGCATGAACTTTATCCCGTCTTCAAGAACCCGGACGTCCTCAAGGTGATCGAGAATTCGGTTCGGTGGATGGGCTCCAAGCCGTGATCGGGAGGGCTGGCGGCCTGGCTTTGGAAGCCCCCTTTGCAAGTCCGGGGTGGATGCTACTGTGTCGCGTCCGTTTGCAGACGCTTGATGGCTCTCCCCTCCTTTCCATTGCCCCATGACCGATCCTACAAACTCCGACACGCCCGCTCCGGGACACCGCATCGGCATTCCCGTGACCGTGTGGGTCCTGGTGGTGCTGGGCAATCTGGGCCTGAATCAGGCCTCCGAACTTGAGCGGAACTTTCAAGGCGCGCTCCTGGCTGGAACGGTGTTGCTGGGATTATTGCTCACGCTCCTGTGGTTCCTGTTTCTGGGCCGTTTTCGCTGGCGGACCCGGCTCCTGGGGATGGCGCTGCTGTTGACGGCAGGATTTGGGCTGAGCCGGGCGGTGCGGGTGGCTGGGACAGCGGATGGAACCGGGCGGCCCAAGTGGGTCTGGGTCTGGTCCACTCCGGCCAAGGGGGTGCCGGTCTCGGGCAACCCGGCCGATGTCGCCGCGGCGCCGGTGGCGGTTCGGTTTGGATTGCCCTCGGTCCCGCAGTTCTTCGGACCGGAACGGGACGGCCGCATTCTCGGCGCGCACCTGGATCCGGATTGGCCCGCCCACCCGCCGCGGCTGCTCTGGCGTCAACCCGTCGGGGCCGGTTGGTCCTCCTTTTCCAGCGTTGAGGGTCGCCTGTTCACGCACGAGCAGGAGGGGGCGGACGAGGTGGTGACCTGCCGAGACCTGCCCACCGGCACTCGGGTGTGGAGTGCTCGCAAGGCAACGCGTTTCTTTCAATGGCAGGGCGGCGAGGGCCCACGCGACACGCCCACGGTGGCTGCAGGGCGGGTGTTTTCGCACGGAGGGACGGGGATTCTTTCGTGCGTGGATGCGATCACGGGCAAGGAGCTCTGGGCCCGGTCGGTCTTGGAGGAGAATCAGCTACCCAATCTGATCTGGGGCGTGAGTGATTCGCCTCTTGTGGTGGGCTCTTCGGTCATTGTGAACGGGGGGGCTACCAACGTCTCCACCCTCCTGGCGTATGACCGCGATTCCGGCCGGCCGCTATGGCGCGCGGGCACCGACAAGGCAAGCTATGCCTCCCCGTCGGTCGCCACCTTGCTGGGGAAACCGGTGATCCTCTCGGTGAACGCTGCGTCGTTCACGATTCATGATCCGGCCGACGGCAAGGTGCTGGTGGACTATCCCTGGGCCAACGACAAGTGGCCGAAGGCGAGCCAGCCGGTTCTGGTGGGCGGAGACCGGGTGTTTCTGTCCGCTGGATACGGCGTCGGATGCGTGATGCTTCAAATCGCCGCCGCACCGGGAACGACCACCGGCTGGATGGCATCGGAGGTCTGGAAGTCGAAGACCATGAAGAACCAGTTTAACAGCACCGCTTTTCTCGATGGGTTTCTCTACGGCCTCGATGACGGCTTCCTCGCCTGCGTGGATGCCAAGACTGGGCAGCGTCGGTGGAAGGATGGCCGCTACGGTTCCGGGCAAACCCTGCTGGTGGACAATCTCGTCGTGATTCAGAACGAATCGGGTTCGGTCCATCTGGCGCAGGCGAGTCCTGAGTCCTTCAAGGAGTTCGGCAAGATCCCTGCACTGGACTCCAAGACCTGGAATCATCCCACGGTGGTCGGCCGGTATCTGGTGGTGCGCAACGACCACGAGGCGGCCTGCTACGAACTGCCGGTCCTCGCGTCCTCGAAGTGACCCCGATTCCCGATCCCCTGGTGCTGTACGACGGGGTCTGCAACCTCTGCGCCGGTTCCATCCGTTTTGTAGTCCGACACGACCGTGCCGGCGTCTTCCACTTCGCCTCCATTCAGTCCTCCCTGGGACGCGATCTCTACCTTCGTTACGGTCTGAATCCGGAGTCCATGCCGAGCTTCCTGGTGATCAGTGGCGGGCGGGCCTTTGTCCGCAGTGATGCCACCTTCGAGGTGTTTCGGCGCTGCGGCGGATTTCTCGCCGTGCTGGCGTGGCTTCGATGGATTCCCCGGTTTCTGCGCGATCCGGTCTACGACCTCATCGCCCGCAATCGCTACCGATGGTTTGGCAGAGCCGACACCTGTCTCGTGCCCACGCCCGAACTCCGAAGTCGGTTCCTGGAGTGATCTCCGAAAAACGGGGATTTATACCGCAGATGGACGCGGATGAACGCAGATGCTGAACGGGAGGCGTCGATAGATTCCGGGAGGGGAAGCTCACCCCTCTGCGTGTCGCCGGGGCACCGGCTCTCAGGGTCCTATTGATCAGCGTTCATCCGCGTCCATCTGCGGTTTCACTCCTCTTCAACAGCGGAACCCAGGTTCAGGGCGTGACGTCCGAGATGCGGTAGAATTGGAGGGCTGCGGAACCGGTCGCCAACTCGACCGTGGTGGTTGCGCCGGATGAGGTGACCGCTGTTCCGAGAGGGGTCCAGACGGTGAGGTTCGAAGAGGATTCCACCTGATAAATCCGCCCTTTCACGCCGGAGTAGCGCAGTGTCGCCCCGGAATTGGAGCGCACGACGGACTGGATCACGAAGCGGGGGATCACCGGCCCGAGATCGGCATACATCAGGCGGTCCGGCGGCGCGTTGGTACCGGTGGCCGGATCGTTTTCCACCCAGAGTATGTCCATCTTCTCCGGGGACGAAAAGGCCCCAATTCGGTTGCGTACCGCGGGCGCCCGACCCGCGGCCCCGGGAGTGGAGACTCGCACGGGTTGCTGGAATCCGTCGGCGGACGTGGCCGCATAGACGGCGCGATAGGTCAGCGTCGAGCCGTCGTAGCCCTCGTCGTCCCAGGCGGCGACCACCGTGTCGGTTTCGAACACGCCGAGCGCGATGTTCGCCGCGTTGTTGGTAGCCGGAGAAATGAGCACCGGATCGGTGAAGGTCGAGGATCCCTTGGGCAGCTTCCGGTAGATAACCCGGCCATTGGCGAGTGTTCCCGGGTGCTGCACGTGGATGGTGTGGAGATGTCCGTTGCCGTCCACAGCCACCGAGGGATAGCTAAACCAACCGAGGCTGGGCTCGCCAAACGTCTGCGCAGGCAGCCACTTGCTGCCGTCAAACATGGATAGTTGGGGCACATTGTAATGCACGACATTCGTCGATCCGTTGGCGACGATGTTGGTCTTGTACCAGCGACTGTAGGCGACAAAGACGGTGCCGCTTGGGCCGGTGGTCAGCGTGGGATACCACCCGCCATATCCCTGTCCGGCGAGATCCTGCGGCACCTGGGTGAGATCGGTCTCCACCGACCAGGTGGCGCCACCATCCTTGGAAGATCGGTAGCCGATATTCCAAGGGTATGCTTCCGCCGTGAAGGTTCGAGTATAGGCCATGTGGATGGTCCCTGAGGCATCGATGTCCATCACCACGCCGTGACTGTTGGTTGCGCTGGTGGAGGCGAACACGCGTCCCAGCTCCGAGTCCCCACTCAAGGCCTGCCAGTCGGTGCCGTTTGACGAACGGTTGACGAAGCCCAATTTCTTGTAAGTGGTGCCCAGCAGATAGCCGCCGGCCGGCACTCGGAGCAGGCAATCAGGCCGGGCCACCTTGTCGAATTGATCGGTGCGCTGGTAGGACCAGTGCGCGCCCGCATCGGAGGTCCGTGCCAAGTAGATAAAGTCGGGACTACCTGTCGTGTCGCGGGGGTGGTTGCGCGCGTAGGCGACGGTGAGCGAGCCGTTGGCCTCGCGGATCAATTCATTTCCGGTGGAATAGATGGAGATACCGCCGGCAACCGCGGAGGGAAAATCGGAATCAACGGTCACGCGTTGCAGTTGCGCCTGCGTGTGGGTCAGTCCCAGACAGCAGGCGAGGAGCGCGAGTGCGGTGCGAAGAAACGATGTCGACATCGGCATGGGGCCCAACCTAGGCAAGAAATCTGACTTCGCCAGTGCGGATGCAACGGGCGCGAAGGCTGGCTTCCTTCCCGCCCGATTTATGGGACTTAACCGCTGATGGACGCGGATGAACGCAGATCAATCGGGTCCTGAGACACGGATTCGGGCGGCACCGAGCGAGTCAGCTTCCTCGACCGGGATTCATCGACCCCATTCCTCTCAGCCTCTGCGTTCATCCGCGTCCCTCTGCGGTTTCATTCTTCTTTCGAGTTATGCCAACAGCGAACGGGCCTTGGAAAGGGCTTCGTCGATCTTTGACGCGTCTTTGCCGCCGCCGCGAGCGTTGTCGGGTTTGCCGCCGCCCTTGCCACCGACAATCGGGGCGATGGTCTGGATGATTTTTCCAGCCTGCACGCGGGCGGTGAACTGCGGCGTCACGGCCGCGATCAACGACACCGCACCGCCGCTGTGGCCGCCCAGGACGATCACGCCCTGGAACGCGCTCTTCACCGCATCGGCGATGCCCTGCAGTGTGTCGCCGTCGGCCTCGCCGAGATTGGCGACCACTGCCGGGATGCCGTTGGCCGTCTCGACGCGGGACAGCAGGTCCTTGGCGCGTCCGGCCGCCTCGCGTTGGGCCGCAGCCTTGAGGGCCTTCTCCAGATCCTTCTGGTGGGCCAGCAGCGTCTCGACCTTCTTCTCCAATTCGGCGAGCAGGGAATTCAACCGACCGGCGAGAGCACGGATCAGCGCCTCGTCATTACGGGCCTTGTCGAAGGCGGGCAATCCGGCGACGGCTTCGATGCGTCGCACGCCGGCGGCCACCGCGCCTTCGCTCAGGATGCGGAACTGGCCGATCTCGCCCGTGGCGCGCACGTGGGTGCCGCCGCAGAGCTCCATGTCGTAGCCGTCGAGTTGACCAGCGCGGCCGCCGATCTGCACCACGCGGACCACGTCGCCGTACTTGTCCCCGAAGAACTGCATGACGTCCTTGCGGCCCTTGATGTCGGCATAGGGCACTTCGGACCAACTCACGCTGGCGTTCTCGAGAATGCGTTCATTCACCAGTCGCTCGATGTCGGCCACCTGGGAGGCGGTCAACGCGGCGCTGTTGAAGTCGAAGGTCAATTTGTCGGGCGTGACGCTGGAGCCCTTCTGCGAGGCGTCCTGACTGGCCACTTGATGCAAGGCCCAGTGCAGCAAATGCGTGACGGAGTGATGCCGCTGAATGGCGCCGCGGCGTGCGGCATCGACGGCGAGGCGAATTCGATACTGCTCGTTTGGTCCTCCGGGCAAAATTAGATTTGTCTCCGCCTTGTCTACTAGGTGCAGGAATACGCCGTTTGGTGTTTTCGTCGTATTGGCGATTCGAAACGATCGGCTCTCGCCGCTT
>JANXMD010000145.1 GCA_025354845.1 Verrucomicrobiota bacterium
CGGGAGCTGTCGCTCAGCCACAAGCCCCTCACGCGACAGCTCCCGCGAATGCCGGGCGGTCGGCCGCCCCGTGCCACCCCGGGGCACGGAGCGGCCAATTGCGTGGCCGGAATGGCCTTCAGCGAAGCCTGTAAGTCAGGAGTGCAACCACGGCGATGGCCACCGCCGCGGCGCTGGCGGCAACGATTTGTCGCCGCTGGACCGTTGACGCTGTCCGGTACTGCCTCAGGAGGAAGGCGCCTGAAATCAGCGAAATCACGATGAAACCGATGAGCAATGGAAGGCCATTCACCAACAAAACCTACCCCACTTTTGCCCAAAGTGCGCGCGCTTCCTGTGACAATTCAGTCACGACAACCAAAGCAAACCGCGTAGCACGCAGCAGCTTCGAGTGTGGAACCGCCCGATGCTTCCACCGCGCGGCTCGCCACGTGGTCCATCGTCGTCCGGAAGCGAGTCGACACCGGCGATGAAATCGACAAAGCCGCATATTTTGTGCATTCTTTATGGCCTGAGTGACATTTGTTGCTATCGTTAAGGCATGTTGCTACAGTTTTCCGTCTCAAATTTCGGCTGCTTCCGCAAGTTGCAGACCCTGAATTTAGTGGCAAGCGCTCAAGATAAGTCGTTGCCCGAGAACTGCATTGTCCGGGACTTGCCCGGATTGTCGGGCAAACGATGGGTCAAGGGGGCTGCCGTTTACGGAGCCAATGCGAGCGGCAAGTCGACACTCATCAAAGCCCTCAACGCCTTGGCGTCTCTAGTGAAGAACTCAGCAAAGGCGACGGATCCCAAGGAGCGAATCTCCCAGATTGAACCATTCGCCTTGGCACCGGGCGAGCCCGAGTCGCCGACGGCCTTTGCCATCGCCTTTGTCGCCGAGGGCGTCCGCTACGAGTACCGCGTGGCCGCCACGCAGGAGCGCGTCTGGCACGAATCTCTGAGGGCGTTCCCCGAAAAGCGCGAGCAGACTTGGTTCAACCGAAACTGGAACTCTGACCAAGGAGTCTACGAGTGGACGCCGGAACGTCCCAAGGGATTCCACCGTGACCCCCAACTCGAAGGCTACACCCTGCCGAACATGCTGTTTCTTTCCAAGGCCGTGGCTAGCAATCGCACGGACCTGGAGCCGGTATTTCGGTGGTTCAAGGACCGATTGAAGTTTCTCGACCTGAGTGCGCGAAACCAGTTCGGGAGCGGGTTCACCCTCAAGCAAGTCGAGGATCAAACGGAGTTGCACTCCAGGATTGTCGATCTCCTTCGCCATGCCGATCTCGGCGTGACCGATGCCCGGGCTGTGGAACGTCGCCCGGCGCAGGAGGAGCTCGACAAAATGGCGATTTCGCTGCCGGCCGAATTGCAGGACGGATTTCGTCAGCGCCGATGGATCCGGCCAGAACTGACCCACCGCGGAGCCGGTTCCACTCCGGTGCCATTGCCGTGGGAATCCGAATCGGCGGGAACCCACCGTTTCTTCGCCGTCGCTGGGCCTTGGCTCGACATCATGGCGAAGGGCTACGTGGTCTGTGTCGATGAACTGGAGACTTCGATGCACCCGCTCATGGTGCGAGAGCTTCTGCGGCTGATGTTTAGTTCGAAGGAAAATTCCAGCGGTGCCCAGATTCTCTTCACCACCCACAATCCCCTCTTGCTGGATGCCACGCTCATGCGCCGGGACCAAGTGTGGTTCACGGACAAGACCGAGGTCGGAGAAAGTCATGTGTACCCCCTGACCGACTACGCCCCACGGAAGGGCGAATCCCTGGTTCGCGGCTACCTGTCCGGCCGATATGGGGCGGTGCCTTTTGTTCCCAAGGGCTTGATGGGCTCTTTCCCCTCCCATGAGTTGATCGAGGAACGGGAGGTTGTGGGACATGAGTGACTCGGCAGCCGGGAACCCAAATTGGTGGCAAGAGGCGAAGGCGATGAGCCTCGCCCGCAGAGCTGCCCTGCCCACAAAGGTCGGCACAGCCAAACCGGGCGACGCTTTCCTGATCATGACCGAAGGAACGGTGACGGAGCCGGTCTATTTCGAGTTGCTGAGGACAGACCTGCAACTACCCGTGGTACGGGTGAAGGTGGTGCCCGGAGATGCTTCGGATCCTCGGCACGTCATTCGTTCCGCCGAGCGGGAAGCAAAGCAACAGGTGCGCCTCGCAAAGAAAGGCCAACTGGGCATCGACGAGCCGTCGAAGTTCGACCACGTCTGGGCCGTAATCGATACGGACGTGGCCGTCAGAAACGGCATCTGGAACGACGTCCGGCAACTGGCCGATGCCCGTAAAGTGACGCTCGGCCATTCGACGCCCTGTTTTGAGTTCTGGTTACTGCTGCACTTCGGTTTCACAACCCGAAGTGATCTGCCCGATGGTTCAGCCGCCAAGGCCGCCATGAAGACCGCCCTGGGCGGAGCGTACGGGACCACTGAAGAGGTGACGCGTACCGCCATTGCCTCATTTCTTGCAGCCTGGCCCATCGCGGTCGTTCATGGCGAAGGAGTCCGGGAACATCATACTACTGCTGCGACTCCGCCTCCGGGCAATCCGTCCACGGAGGTGGACCGACTTGTTCGCGCGATGAATGACTCCGCACCCGCACACTTAAGGAAACTCAAGAGCTGACGCCGTTCGTGGCGACTTTGCACCTGGGCGCATCCGCGGGTAACGATCCCGCAGATTTACTCTCAAGTCTCAGCCCCCGAATACACCAGGGCCGCCGGATGACCGTTCCGCAAAACCTTCGCCGGACGGTCCTTGTTCCGGTCGTTGTGGTCCTTGGTATGCTGGACGATGGTATTGGTCACCTTCGTCAGCCAAGACCGGTCCTTGATCGATTCCTGCACGTCCGCGGTGCAGAAGAACTTGATGCCGTTGGGCGGCGGATTTCCGAGCGGCTTGAGGAGGCGGGCGGCCATGAGTCCGGCAATTGCGTGCGGCGCGCAGTTCAGCAGCCACGCCACCTGTTCTACGGTGAGCCGGGCGGGCAATTGTCCGCTCAACGACAGAAATCGATGCTGTTTCTCGTCCATGGTTCGCAGAAGGCATTTCGGCCTTCTGGCGGGCGAGTCGGCACAAACATTGAAAGCTGAACAGGATTTCTGAGCAACCGTTCGAGGACTGTTCGCCATCATCATTGTCGGCGTCCTCGGGGCGACATTCTTGACTCCAGTATTGTTGCCGCTGCTGTACGCTTGGGCGGGGCGAAGGACCCGGTAGTCCGAGAGCGTGCAATTGACGACATGAACGGCAAAACCAAACTGACCAACGTCGCCTATGCGCTGGCCGCCGCCGCATTGTTTGGTGCCAGCACGCCGCTGGCGAAGCGACTGATCCCAACGGTTGAGCCGATGTTGTTGGCTGGACTGCTCTACCTTGGTTCCGGCCTTGGCCTAAACGTTTGGCGTTTGTTGAGCCGGCGTGAGGCGAACGATTCGGGCGAGGCCCGCCTCGCCTTGCGTGAAGCACCCAGGCTCGTCGGTGCCATTCTTTGCGGCGGCGTTTTGGGACCCGTGCTGCTCATGCTGGGTCTCGCGCACACTCCGGCGTCCATCGCGTCGCTGCTGCTCAATTTGGAAGGCGTGTTCACCGCGTTGCTCGCTTGGTTCGTGTTCAAGGAGAACTTCGACCGTCGCATCGCATTGGGGATGGCGCTCATCACCGCCGGGGCCGCCTCGCTGTCGTGGTTGGGGCGACCAGAAGTCGGTGTGCCATGGGGTGTTCTCGCCATCGTCGGCGCGTGTCTCGCTTGGGCGTTGGACAACAACCTGACGCGAAACGTCTCGACGGCCGACCCGGTGCAGATCGCAATATTGAAAGGACTTTGCGCCGGAGCGGTCAACACGGCCCTCGCGATGGCCTTTGGGGCGAAGCTTCCGCCGGTCGGCACGCTGGTCGCCATCGGGATAATCGGCCTCTTCGGCTACGGCGTCAGCCTTGTCCTCTTCGTGCTCGCGCTGCGGCATCTCGGCACAGCGCGAACCGGAGCTTATTTTGCGCTCGCGCCGTTCGTGGGCGCGGTGATTTCCGTGCTCTTCCTCAGCGAACAAATGACTATCGGGCTTGTTATCGCTGGATTGCTGATGGCCATCGGCGTTTGGCTGCACCTTACCGAACGCCACGAACACCCGCACCATCACGAACCGCTGGAACACGAACACCTGCACATTCACGATGAACATCACCAGCACGCTCATTTGGCGAGCGACCCGCCTGGTGAACCGCATTCGCATCCGCACCGTCACCAAGAACTGGAGCACAGCCACCCGCACTATCCCGACATTCATCACCGGCACAGCCACTGACCGAAGTGGCGTGAATTATTCTTGTGGCTGGAACACCCGAATCTCCGCCTCCCGCGTTCCGCGCTCCGGCACAGCGAGGTAGAACTCGCCCAACTCGGCCGAGAAGAACGAAGTCCGCGCGCCTGACCGGGTCGGAATCCGCTCCCGCAAACGATAGACGTCCGCATCGCGTTGCTCGACGACATCCACGAAACCTTCGCCGCAGGAGGCGTAGAGGCGTTTGCGTTTGGCGTCATAGAACAGGTCGTCGATGTCGCCGGAAAGGGCGAGATCGGCGACGAGTTTGCCGTCGGAAGTATCGAGAACAACCAACCGCGCGGGCTGACGGCAGCCGACGAACAGCCGATGGTTCGTCTCGTCCAGAGCCAGTGGGAAGTTGGCGCGGAACTTCGTCATAGGCCACTTCGCGACGACCGCCTGCTTCTCGCGGTCAATGACGGCAACCTGCTTCGCGTCGGGAAGGTTCACGAAAATGCGAGTGCCCGCCGCTTCCAATTGGAATGATTCAGGATGCGCCGACAGAGGGATGCTCGCGGTTTGCTTCGTCGCGCCGGCATCAAAAACGGCCATTGCACCTGATCCGTAGCCGACATAGGTCAAGCCGCTCTTCGCATCGAAGCGCACGTTGTCGGCGTCATCCAGCGAACCAAGCGTTCGCACCAGCTTGTAGGCGCTGTCGCCGAAGACCTTGAACGTGCCGTCGGTTCCGTTCGCCACGCCGATTTCATTGCTGGCGGTGTAATGGACGACGCCCGTCGGCATGTGCAAACCGGTGATGCTCTGGAGACGCTTTCCGGTCGCAACCTCCACGGATTCGAGCGTGTCATTGCCCAGCGCGGCGACGAACAGACGGTGGCCTTTGACGTCCACGGCGAAGTGGTCGAAACGGCCCCGGACTCCCGGCAACGGGATTGTCTTGGTCAATTTGAGGCTCACCGACTCGCCGGCAGCAGCCAGCGACAGCAAACAGAACAGTGCAAGGAACGCTGGTTTCATGGTGTCAATTCCCGCCATAGCTGAAGTCGTCGAAGAGCGTAACGCTGTCCGCCTTCGTCCACACACCGACTTTGCCCGCGTCGGCGAAACTGTCGTCGGTCGCCTCGATAACTTTCGCACCGTCGAAGATAACCGTGAAACGGTTGCCCTGAAACTCAAAGCGTAACGTGTGCCACGCGCCGGATTTCACCGGATGCTCCACGTTCTTGAAGGACACGCGTCGGCCCTGGATGGTATGGTAGATCGTCACGTTGTCTTCCAGAGCGTTGGCAAGGGCGATGTAGTAGTTGTCGGCGTCTTTCGCACGCCAGACCACGCCGCCGGCCTGGTCTTCCTTGCCGGCGACGGGCTTGAACCTCACCTCGACAAAGCCGGGTTTTGTTCGTCGGCCTTGCGAAGGGTATCCGCCCCAGTACGACTGCGGTGCGTGTGTCTACGAGACTTGTGCGGAATTCCTGAAGGCAAGGCCGGGGCACAAGACGGATGCCTCATCGGACTGGCAGTTCGACGGACCGATTTGCGAGCTCCGGTGCATTGACCTTGGAATTGCCGTCGGGTCCGCGGCACAAACCGCGAGCCTCAACCACATTGTTACCCGGTGCCAAACCTGCATTGAGGCAGCGGCCCGGCATCTGCAAATCATCAAGGCTGATTTGGCGGTCGCCCTCTCCATGAGCGTCAGCCACAAGGGCATTTTCTTCGACAAGAAGATGCCGGATATGCCTTTCCCAGTGTGAGCCGTCTGCGAGGCATCGCCGAATTCCTCGCACTTCGGCGCGACCCGTCGCAGCTGCTCGTCGCGCTCGTGCTCGTGCTCGCCGGTACGGGCGAACGCCTCTGGCTCGGGTTCGCCCCGAAGGATGTCGAAACGCTCGGCGCGGGGATTTTCGTCATCGGGCTGTTCGACGCCGTCCAAACGCTGCTCGGTGCGGTCTACGCCTATCCCGGCGGCTGGCTCACCGACCACTGGGGCCAGCGCCGTTCGCTGCTGCTCTTCAATTTTCTCTCGCTTGCGGGTTACGTCATCGTGCTGCTGTGGCACCACGGGTTCGCCTTGGTGCTCGGTGCATTCCTCTTCCTCGCGTGGAGCGCGTTGTCGCTGCCCGCGACGCTCAGCCTAGTCGCCTCTTCGCTAGACCGGAGCCGGCAAACAATGGGCATCGGGGTGCAATCGCTCGTGCGGCGCATCCCGATGATTGTGGGGCCGCTCGTCGGCGGCTGGCTAATCACGTAGTATGGCTGGGCACAGGGCGTCCGACTGACGTTGCTCGGCTGCATCACACTCAGTGGTGCCACGGCCGCATTCCAGTGGTTCATCGCCGATGCGGAGAAACCCGCGGACAATCTAACGAAGGCACCTGCGCCGGTTTCATTTTCGCAGGTGGTGAAGGCGTTCAATCCAACACTCCGAGAACTGCTCGTCAGCGACATCCTCATCAGGTTCTGCGAGCGCATCCCCTACGCGTTCGTCGTGCTGCACGCGATGAACCACGTCGGCGTGAGTGTGCAGCATTATGCCTGGCTGGTGACCGTCGAGATGGTCACGGCGATGCTCTGTTATCTACCGGTGGCGCATCTGGCCGACAAATATCGGCAACGCCCATTTGTGTTCGTCACGTTCATATTCTTCACGCTCTTCCCGATTTCTTTGCTGTGGGCGGACTCGTTCGGCTGGCTGGTCGTCGCCTTCGCTGTGCGCGGGTTGAAGGAGTTCGGTGAGCCCGCCCGCAAGGCGCTCATAATCGCGCAGGTCCCGCCCGACCTGCGCGCCCGCACCTACGGCGCCTACTACTTGATCCGCGACACGGTCGTGACCAGCGGCTCCTTCCTCGGCGCAGCCCTGTGCGGGGCGGTGGGCACTGTGTGGTTCGGCTGGTTCGTCGCACGGGACAGAGGAGGCAGGGCCACGGCGAAGAGATAATTGGCGATTCATCAACGAATTCAACGCCCGCCGCTCCCAAAGTCGAGGCAGGTCATCGCGGTTGAACACGAAAAGTTGTTCAGTTCTGCTCCTTCCGGCGACTGGGTATGTGTGAGCCAGAAAGCCGAAAAGACAATTCCGACGTCCTGCCGATTGGAGCGGGAGTACAGGGAGGTGCTCGACGCCCGGGCCAAGGATCTTAATCTCAAACCCGCTGAACTCGTGCGGAAGTACGTCGTCGATGGCCTCAAAGAAGATGCCACCAGGGTGACGCTGCATCAGGAATTGCCAGCCATCAGCGAGGAGCTCAAGCAACTGCGGCGCGACCTCTCGTTGCTTGCGGAAGCGCTGATGATCCGCGCCGGGAACATGGAACCGGCGGCGGCCCAAGCATGGGCCGTGAACAACTTTGCTGCCCGGTAACCAAGGAGAAGAGCTATGATCTCCATTTCGGACCCCATCAAAAACCCGAACCAGATCAAGTACCACCTGGCAATGGCGCGTGTCGGCTACTACGCCAACCTGTACGAGGATACAGGCCAATGGGCCGGCAAAGGCGCCGAGCTGTTGGGTTTGAAAGGGCCAGTTACGGAAGACGTGTTGCGAAACCTCTTCGAGGGCTACAGCAAGGACGGCAAGACCAAACTGGTTCAGAACGCCGGAAGCCCGGACCGTCAACGCGCCATCGACATGGTCGTGACGCCTCCGAAAAGCGTTTCCGTGTATTGGGCGATGGCCGGGCCCGCGGAACAGGCAACCTTGCTTCGACTCCACCATGAGGCGGTCAATGCTGCCCGGGAGTTTTTGGAGGAACAGGCCGGGCTGACACGCCGCGGACAGGGAGGACAGAGAATCGAACCCGCCGCGATGGTCTTCGCGTGCTTTGACCACTACACCTCGCGTGCCAACGATCCGAACCCGCACACCCACCTGCTGGCGCTCAATGTCGTCGTTCGCGAAGACGGAACCACGGGA
>JANXMD010000186.1 GCA_025354845.1 Verrucomicrobiota bacterium
CGGCAGGATGCCGGCGCTCCGGATGGAAGCGGGCGCTGCTCCAGGCCCAATCTTCAGGACGTGACACCAAACCCGCCTTCACCGGATTGTTTTCGATATACGCGATCGCGGCCCGCAGATGGTCGGGATCTCGGATGGCCCTGTCCCAATATTCCCGCTGCCAGAAGGGCTCGTTGATTTGAAGCATTCGTGCAGCGCGGGTGGCACTGAAGGACTTCCAGGAATGAACGACGCGAGCGAGCGGGTGGTTGGGACTGGTTTCGATCAGAGCGTGTACGTGATTCGGCATCACGCACCACGCGACAAGTCGGTAGCGTTCTGGGTCGAAGTGGCGGAGGGAGGATTCGACCAACTCGGCAATGCACGGCTTCTGAAGCCAATTGGCGCCATGCCCTCCATCCGCGAAGTGCTCAATCCGTCGGCGAAGTTCGCGAGATCGAGCCTGCTCATCGTGCATGGAACTGGAGAGTTCGGATTTCCAGCGACGGATGAGCTCGTTCGGAACGGAGTTTGCGAGCCGGAAGGTGAGGGTTTGCACCGCGCGACCTGGATCCCAGTGAGGGAGGAATCCCCGTGAGACCCATCCGGCTGGTGATCTCAGGGGCTCGCTGGGTGCGCTACACGAAAGTGGAAAACTCAGGGACAGCGATGGCCTGCGGTGCGCCTCCATCGCCTCAGACTACGCCACGGACTCTGAGGCTGGAATGCGTGTATCAGGCACACCTCATTCGGAGCGCCGGCATCCTGCCGGCGTGATTCGTGCGCGAGTTGGCGGCTCCGAGAAATCACCGGCAATCCTACTCGCCGGCAGGATGCCGGCGCTCCCAGTTCAGTGCGAGTGGGGCTTACCGGTGCCGCACATGCCGCAGGAGGAGGGGACACCGCTGCACGAGCTGCCAGCGAGATCGGCCGCGCCACCACCGGCCACACTCGCGGCAAAGGTGGAAAACTTCTTCGCAAGGCGTGTGGATCCGCACTTGGGGCAGAGGGTTCCTTTCCAGTCGCTCGAACGCACCAGGACTTCGCTGTCCTTGTTGCAGGCCTCGCAGTGAAATTCGTAGATCGGCATGGCGTCGAGGATAGCCGAGCCCGGATCCGAGGCAACGGAGTTGGTGAGATGCGGATTCACCGATTGACAAACCACCCCCCTGCAATTCGTGTCGTATTTCTGAGTGCTCATGTTTGCCGTCCTCCACGTTCCCGACTTTTCGCTCCAGGCGCTGCTGCGTCATGAGCCGGAGGCGTGGTCGCGGCCGGTGGTGCTGGTGGATCCGCAGCAGACCACACCGCGAGCGCTGCAGCTCACGCGCGCCGCCCGCGAGGCAGGGGTGACGGAAGGGCTGACGCCGGTGCAAGCCCTGGCGCGATGTCGGGAGGTGACGGTGCGACACCGCTCACTGGCGCAGGAAGCGGCCGCCACCGATGCGCTGCTCCAGGGCGCGATGACCTTCTCGCCGTATCTCGAACTCACCGGGCCGGGAACGCTTACCCTCGATGCCCGCACGCTGGCGGCCTTGAAGGGGGCGGATGCCGGGGTGCTGGAGGCTTGGGCCGCGCGGTTGGCGTCGATGGCCGCCGCCTTGAATCTTCGCGCCCGGGTCGGCACCGGACCAACCCCCACGGTGGCCGCGCACGCCGCGCGATGGAGCGAGTCGGTGCAGGTGGTGACCGATCCCATCGCCTTCGTGGCCTCGCTGCCGGTGGCGGCCCTGGAACCGTCGGACGACGTTCTCGGCATCCTGCAGAAATGGGGCATCCGTCGGGTGGGTGAACTGCTCGCCCTCGGGCAGGCCGAGGTGGCCGACCGTCTCGGACTGGAGGCGCTGGCCTTGTTCGCCGCGGCTTCGACCACCGCCTTGCGTCCGCTGCGCTTGGCGCGGCCGGAGGAACGGTTTGAGGAATGCTTCGAGTTCGCCGCGCCGGTGGAGACGCTGGAGCCGCTGCTCTTCGTGTTGCGACGGTTCGTGGATCAGCTGGAGCTGCGGTTGGAGGCGGCGGGCAAGGCGGCGGCGCGTGCGGTGTTGCAGATCCGGCTCGAAGACACCGCACCGATCCGGCGCGACCTCCGCGTGCCCGAGCCGACTCGCCGTGCGGACGTTCTGTTCCGCATGCTGCACACCGACCTTGAATCGTTGCGCACGGCCTCGGCGGTCACCGGTGTGCAGCTCACGCTCGATCCGGTGCGTCCGTCGCAGCGGCAATTCGGATTGTTCGAGGCGGCCATCAAGGATCCGCATCAATTCCAGGAAACTCTGGCCCGGCTGGCGGCGCTGGTGGGCGCGGATCGGGTGGGGACGCCGGTGCGTCTCGACAGCCACGAACCCGACGCCTTCCGCTTAGTCCCTCCGTCGTTCGAGACCACTCGTCCGCCCGGCGGCCGCCCGATTCCGGCACTGCTGCGCTTCACGCCGTTGCGTCGATTGCGTCCTGGCGTGCCCGCGACCGTGGAAACCGCCGGCCCCGGTCAGCCGCCGCTGTCGGTGCGCTCCACCGTGGCCAGTTCGCGCATCCGCGTGGCTCTCGGCCCGGTGCGCTCCTCGGGACGCTGGTGGGAATCGGCGATGTGGGAGCGTGAAGAATGGGAAGTGGAGACCCGGGAGGGAACCGTTCTCCGTCTCCAGCGCACCGCGGCCGGGTGGACGGTGGAGGGCGTGTTGGATTGAAGGACAGTGAGAAAATTAAAATGAGAAATGAAGAAGGCCGGTAGGGCGAGGCTCCCGCCGAGCCGGGCGGACGGACGGGTTTTGTGACGCCTCGGTGCGTCCCATGTACCGCCTACGCACCCGGCTCACCAGGAGGTTCACCCTACCATTTTTGGACAAGTGGCGGCGTTATTAACTTTTCAACCTTTAACGCTTAAACTCTTCACCCGTTCTACTTCCCCACCCCATGCCCCATCTCCAAGGCCAGCACCTGCTGTGGCCCCCGTACCGCCCCTTGTCGGAGCGGTTCGGTGCGGAGTTCTTTCGGGAGCTACCGGAGTCGCCTGGGGTGTACCTGATGTGCGGAGAAGGCGACGGTGTGCTGTACGTGGGCAAGGCACGCAATCTGCGCCGGCGTCTGGGGACGCATCGGTCCACTCCCACCGATGTCCTCCCACTCAAGCAGCGACGCCTCTTGCAATCGGTGCGGCGAATCTACTGGGATCTTTGTCCCGACGAGGCCGCGGCGGATCGGCGCGAACGTGAATTGATCCGCACTCTGCAGCCGCGTTTCAATACGGTGGGTGTGCGTCCCGTCGCACCGAGACGATTGGCTTGGAGGTGGCAGGGGGCGCGTCTGGAATGGGAACTGGAAGTGGTTCCCGATCTGGAGTGGCCAGCGGAATCGGACGATGGAAGGCATCGCGTCGGCCCGTTTCCCGGACTGCGATCGGTGTACGCCGCGGTGCTGCGATTGCTCTGGTGGCAGGTTCATCCGCAGGCCATGCCGCACGATCTGCCGGCCAGGCTCCGCGAGGAAC
>JANXMD010000117.1 GCA_025354845.1 Verrucomicrobiota bacterium
CGCGCGGATTTAGGTACACCGCAGCCAACTTCCAAGTGCGGGAGCGGGTTGGAGTTTTCGGAGTGCAATAGCTCCCTATGACCCGGCTCAAAGGGCTCCCAATTGCGAAGACGGCGCCGGGATCATGGATCTCCGGCGCCGTGGAAACTTTTTCGCCCTTCGCCCCGCCCCCTCAGGCGTGCTTTTCGTAGCGCTGGCCGATGAACTCCCAGTTGATGAGCGGGAAGAACGCCTTCACGTAGTCGATACGGCGATTCTGGAATTTCAGGTAATAGGCGTGCTCCCAGAGATCGAGACCAACCAGAGGAATGTTCCCCTTGGACAGCGGCGAGTCCTGATTCGGTAGGCTCTCAAGCACCAGCTTCTTGGAACTGTCGAGCGACAGCCACACCCAGCCGCTGCCGAAAAGCGAGAGGCACTTGTCGGCGAACAGTTTCTGTCCCGCTTCCTTTTCGCCGAACATCGCGCTCAGCGCCTCGCCGAGCGGGCCTTCGGGACCATTGCCGCCTTCGGGCCGGAGGGTCTGCCAGAAGAGCGAGTGATTGTAGTGGCCCCCAGCATGGTTCCGGACCGCGGTGCGGATCTTCTCGGGCACCTTGTTAAGATCCTTCAGCAACTCCTCGGCGCTGAGCTTCTGCAGGTCAGGGTAGTCGGCGAGCGCCTTGTTGAGATTGGTGACATACGCCGCGTGATGCTTGTCGTGATGGATCTCCATCGTCTTGGCATCGAAATGCGGCTCGAGCGCGTTGAAGGCGTAGGGTAAGGCAGGAAGCGTATGTGGGCCGGTGGCGGCTGCCGCCTGGGCGCGGGCGCGCGTGAGGGTGGTGTTGAGGAAGAATCCGGCGGAAAGCAGACCGACGGACTTGAGGGCCTGACGGCGGTTGAGATGCGTCATGGAAACAGGGGAATGAGGTTGATGTGCCGAAGACGATGCCCCTTTCGCGCGGGGGCGCAAGTCCCGGACGGCAACGACCGTGGCAGGATTCAATCCCGCGCAAATCGGGCTATGCTGCCGGGGGTGGCGCCGCTAGGTTGCGCCGCGACCGTCGTTCCATGGATTCCGGCACCGATCATCCCCCAGCCCGACCCAAGCCGTCGTGGCTGCAGATCCTCCTCGTCGGACGGAATCCGAAGGTGACCGCCGTCCGCCTCCTGGTCAGCGCCCTGCTGGTTCTGGGCTATTTTCGCTGGCTGGCCCTTCCGATCCGCGTGACCGGGATCAGCATGGAGCCCACCTTCAAGGACGGGCAGCGAACCTCGATCAATCGGATTTCCCTCTGGCGACGGCCTCCCGAGCGCGGCGACGTCCTCGCGAGATGTGCACCCGTTCTCCGGGGAGTGCGATAACCCGCTTGAGGAGGAGGTTGTGGAGACCCGAGGTTCGAATCGCGAGG
>JANXMD010000119.1 GCA_025354845.1 Verrucomicrobiota bacterium
TCGAACTGGAGCCAGTGGTCGGGATTGGTCTACTAACATTGCCCTGCCCCCGTCAGAATGGGCATTTTCGCTCGGAAATCAAGACTCCTAGCAGGCCCTCGCCGACGGCGGGTGCACGACGGATTTGTTGAGCGCCTCCCTATGCGCCGAGGGAGAGAACGTCGTTTTTCGCGGCATGCGCGTTGGCGCGGTCCTTCCAGAAATCATCGAAGCGTCCGCTCAGCAGCAACGTGCGAAAGTTCAGCACGCCGGTCGCCCCCTCCTCCGACCAGAACATTCCCGACTGCTTCAGGCGCTTTCCAACCACCGTTCGGCATCCTGCCTCCACGACCCCGCTGCCGATGAACCACCCCTTCTCCCGATACGTCCCGTACAACATCCGATGCCGGTGGCGGCTCAGAAACCCAAGGTTCTCGTCCACCGCCGCTTTGTCCGCGCATCCCTGCTCGCGCAACTTCTGCGCCTCCTCGATCACCTCTCCCACGCCGTCGACAAGCAACTTCTCCTTCCAGCCCGTCGTCCGTTGCCTGGAGTGCTCCGCTCCCAGCCCCTGGGCCAATTCGTGGATGCGTTCGGTGGCGTGGTAGAAGTCCAGGATGCTTGCGGAGCCCGGGAAGCACTTGGTGGCGGTATCCTCCGTCCACGCCGCGCCATCGCTGATGAAGACCACCTGTTGGGCCACGCCGAGCCCGCGCCGACGCGCCTCCGCCAGTAGTCGCAGGGAGAATTCCGACGACGACTCGTAACTCGCCACGTAGGTCGTGGAATCGAGGTCGCGTTCCGGGAACCCATCCTTGTCGGTGCGATGTTGGGTGAAGATCGCCCCCAGCTTCACCTCCCGCGTCCGGGAGGTGCCATCGGGCTGCTTGCCCTTGCGCCCCTCCAGTTCCTTGGCGCGCATCGGGGTGCCCGTGCCGTCGCAACTCACGTACATCACGGGAAGTGGCGACGACGCGGACGGGAGGCCGGCCAGCCAGGGATCCACCGCGGGTGCCAACCGCTTGACCAGGCGCTGAATCTGACGCTCATCGACGTTGATGGCCCCGTACTCCGCGAGGTCACGGCTGGCGGCCCCGTAGGGTTGCTGGGCCGCGGCACGGGTGACCAGTCGTGCCAGGGCCGCGGTGGTAAAGGCCTCGAGACCCATGGCGGCGTCGGCCGGGCAGTGCCCCGATTCCCCGGCGACACCCTTGGCGAGGTAGTAGTCGCGAGCGACGGGAACGTCACCGAAGAGCGTGGCGAGCGTCGCGGGGCGGCGACCGATGCGACGATGGCCGGGCTGGGCCCGATGGTCCCGGTCGATGCCGTCGATGTAATGCTGGAGAAGGGGGGCGAAGAGGACGCGACCCGCCGACATGAGTGCGTCGCGGAACATGAGTTCCAGTTGGAGCGGTGAATCCGGAACATCGGTCAGGAGGGGTTTGAGGACCCGGGAGAGCTCGTCCTGGAATGCGGCGTGTAGCGACGGGTCTTTTTTTTTGCCGGGTCATCCATGCGCCGGCGTGTCTCGGCGACCACAATGGCGGCATACTTGTCGACGAGTTCACGGAAGCGGGCATGACCGTCCACGGCCTCCTGGAGGGCGGGAAGTTCCTCGGGCCTGATATACCGGGTGTGGTTCTTGCCGTCGCACCAGATTTGGAGGCGGTGGTAGGAGGAAGAGTCCTTGGGACGACCGCGGTGCTGGTACCCGGAAAGTTTGCCGAGCTCCATGGATTTGATGGCGGCGATCTGGGCGAGGATTTGTGCCTTTTCCGAAGCGGTGCTCATGTGTAGCTAATGTGCTAGCTACCCAGTTCCAAAAAAAGCAGCAAATCGGGATGGAGCAACAAATCCGTCATGCACCCTGGAGAAGAAGTCGAAAGTCTAAGGCCGAACGTCGAAGGTCCGTGTCCCCGGAGCATCTGATGACACGACTCCGAGCGGCGTTTCGCTATCTCCGAACTTCGATCTCCTTCGGTTCCCGTCCTGCTTTCCTGATTTCCAAATTCAATCCTGCTTGCCGGCAGGATGCCCAATGCCACTAACTTTTGGTTGGGGTCTTTTTCTTGGATTTCACTGTTTGGCGATGATCCCCGATTAAGGCCGGGCCCATTTTGAAGAGTAGTTTTTCCAAACGCCGCCCATTCTTCAGAGCCAGTTTGATGGTCTCAACCATGTCCTGCGGCACGTACAGGCAGCGCCGTTTGCCCTCCTGGCTGTAAGCAAGCAACCACGCCGGGTGCTTGGTCCCGGCGCGGCAGGCCGCGCAGTTGGGCCGGATGCACGGCTTGGCGACTTGGTTGAGTGAACCTTTCAAAGCAGGCCAGAGGCCCCCAATTTGGTTTTCCCATAACATTTTTGCACTTTTTCTCATGACTGAAGGTATGTACCGGTAATAAGATACATACGTTGCCCCAAAACGCAAATCCAAAATATCTCCCACCTCTGCGGGCACGTTTTAGCTCGGCCGCCTTACGCCAACGCTTTCGCATGCTCTTCTCCCCGGCATTGGTTCGCCGTTGGCTTCAGGATGATTCAGTCCACTTCTATGATCGGCTTTTCACCCCGCTGATTACCGTGTGGTATCTGCTGTCCCAACGTTTGGGCCAGACCCACACCCTTTCCCAAGTTTTGGCCGACGCGCACTTCGGGGGAGCCGATGCTTTGTGCCCACCGGGAAAGCGGCTTTCCCGGCAGCTCAAATCATTTTCCACCGCCGCTTGGAGCAAGGCTCGCCAGCGCCTGCCTCTGACGGTGCTTCAACGCGCCCTGGCCCATAGCGCCAAGGAAATTGGCTCCTGGGCGACCAATACCTGCTGGGCGGGATGGAATGTCTTGCTTTTGGATGGCTCGACGGTGCGCCTGCGCTCGGTGGGCGATATCCCAAAAAACTTCCCGCCACATCGCAATTCCCACGGAGTCTCCTACTGGTGCCTGATGCGAGTGGTGGTGGGATTTTGCTTGAATACCGGCTTGGCGGTGGCGACCTCCATCAGCGCCTGCTCCGTGGGAGAGCAAACTCTGTCCCTGCAGCTTTTGGCGCAATTTGGGCCCAAAACGCTGATCGTTGCGGATCGCAATTTCGGCATCTTTTTTTTCGCCCAAGCCGTGGTTGATGCTTCGGCCCAACTGCTGGTTCGCCTGACCGAATCGCGGGCCCGCAAGATGGCTCGCGACCAGGGACTCCCGTGGTGTCGATCCTTGGACCGGCCCTTCAAGTGGAGCGCTTCATCCAAAGATAGGGCCAACCCCGATAGCTCCCACCAGACTCTGGAGGGCCGGTTGCTTATCGTGCGCGTCACCCGTCGTGGGTTCCGCTCCCAGACGCTGTTTCTGTTTACCACCCTGACCGACACCGAGCTCTACAGCGCTCAAGCACTATTGGACCTTTATGGGCGGCGCTGGCAGGTGGAGTTGAATCTTCGCTTCGTGAAGGCCCAAATGGAGCTGGGCGTGCTGGAATGCAAGTCTGCCGCCATGGCGCAGAAGGAATGGGTGGCCGGCCTCTTGGCCTATAACCTGATTCGCTCCCTGATGGTCGCCAGCGCGGCCCAAGCCGAAATCTCGGTCTGGATACTTTCCTTTAGTCGCACCCGCGAATTGCTGAATCAGTGGATAAAAACTCAAGTCGCCTCACGCCGTGACGCCGCCAACCAGTGGGAAAGCCTGCTGCAGCTGATCGGAAAATGTCATCAACCCACTCGCCGCAGGCCACGACCCTCCGAACCGCGCGCCAAACGCTTCTTCAAACAAGACTTCGTCACTTTGAGAGGCACCCGCGCCCTCGCTCGTAAGAAATTACGGGCTCAATTGAAATCGAAAAGTTAGTGGCATTGGGCAGGATGCCGGCGCTCCGTACGCTTCAATCGCCGGCGCGAATCCAGCCTTCGTTGAAGTGGGCGTGACGGATCGAGGAGCCCCCGGGGAGGTTGTGCGCGCTGTAGGTCGCGTGAAGCGTGCCATCGCGCGATTGCATCAGGCTTGGGTAGCTGAACGACCCCTTGGTCTCGGGGTCGCGCTCCAAATGACGCACGATGGGCCAGGTGCGGCCTTCATCCTCGCTCAACCACAAGGCCAGCGAATGACGACCCTTCTCGGTGTCGTTGCCAATAAACACCCAGGCGCCACTGCGCAACACCACCGCCTCCACTCCCGATCCGGGATTGGGCAAGACGGTGTCCACACCGGGGGACCAGGTCGAGCCCCGGTCGTGCGACTCGGAGGCGATCACGCGCTTCGGTGGCGGGCCGTTGTCGCGCATCCAGGCCATCAGCGTGCCGTCGCGACGTTGCGTCAGACTGGGCTGGATGTTGCCACCGCCGATGATCGGCGTACTGCACTGCCAGGTGTCCCCGCCGTCGTCAGAAATCCCGATGAGCGAGAACGAAAACCCATCGTGGTACAGCGGCAGCAGAATCCGGTGCCCGAGCATCGTGGCATGGGCGCGCGGCATCCAGCCGAGGCGGTTGTAGAGCTGATTGGTCGCGTGTCGTTGCATGGCCACCAGGTATTCCTCCACTTCACGGTGCGTCTCCGCACTCCATCCGGCAGCAGTGGCCGATGCGGCCAACCCCGGCAGTGCCTTGGCGACTCCGGCGGCAAAGGACGGGCCCGGCGACAGGTGAACCACGCCTTCCTTGTCCCAACGCGGGACGCCGGTGCCCTCCCACGCGTCGCTGCGATGAAATTTCAACAGGGCGCTCTCCCAGGTGTGGGCGAGGATGGTGGTGTGAAACAGCCAGAGCCGCTGACGGTCGTCGATCAGGAAGCAGGGATTGCAGTCAGGATACTCCGGCGTGTCGGCCAGTACGAAGCGGGGGGACCAGGTGGTGCTGCCGCGCTTGAGGCGGGCGCCCTCGACGCGCACATCGTCGGCCTTCCGCTCGCCAGATCCGTGAAACCAGCACACCAGAAGATCCCCGCGACGCGTCTCCACGACGCAGGAAGCGTGATTGTGCCACGGCTCCGGGGGGAAAATCAGTTCGGTCCGGTGAAACGGCGCAATCGCTCCGGCATACAGGCGGAGTCCACCCGCCAGACAGGTGAGCAGGAGATAGATTCGGACACACATAGGGTGCGGGAAACGCAATATCTGGAACCTCAACCGCGGGAATGGATCACCCTGAACCGCCCTGCGGAGAACTCCATCCCCAGAACGGGGTGTGCGCCAGTCCTACCTTCACCCTGCAGTCGCCGACGTTGGACTAGCGCACCAACTGCTTTTCCAGATAGCCGACGGCTTGGCGAACCGTGGCGTCGACTTCCATGCGATCTTTCACCGCGCGGCAGGCGTGCAACACGGTGCCATGATCGCGTCCGCCGAAGGCATCGCCAATGGCGCTGAGGCTCGATTCAGTGAGCTGGCGGGAGAGGAACATGGCGACCTGACGCGGGAACGCGATGTTCTCGGGGCGGCGCTTGGAGGTCATGTCCGCGAGGCGGATGTCATAATGCTCCGCCACCTTCTTCTGGATGAAGTCGATGGTGACCGTCTGCCGGCCCTCTTCCTGAAGGATCTCGCGGAGGAGCGTCTCCACGGCCTCCAAAGTCAGGGGCCGTCCGGTGAGCTGCGCGTACGCGGCAACCCGGGTGAAGGCGCCTTCGAGACGGCGAATGTTGGTGCGGATGTGCTCGGCGAGGAAGTTGGTGATCTCTGGCGGGAGCGCGTAGCCGAAGGCCTTCTCCTTCTTGCGCAGAATCGCGAGTCGCGTCTCGACATCGGGCGGCTGCACGTCGGCGGTCTGTCCCCACTCGAAGCGGGAAACGAGCCGCTGCTCCAGGCCCTGGATCTCGCTGGCCGGACGGTCGCAGGTCATCACGATCTGCTTTCGGTTTTCGTGGAGCGCGTTGAAGGTGTGGAAGAACTCCTCCTGGATGCGCTCCTTGCCGGCGAGGAACTGAATGTCGTCCACCAGCAGCACGTCGCCCTGGCGGTACTTGCGGCGGAAACGGGCCAGCGAGTTGTTCTGCAGCGCGTCGATGAACTCGTTGGTGAAGCGCTCGCAGCTGAGGTAGGCAATCTTGGCCTGGCGCTTCGAGCCCAGGATGTGATGGCCGATGGCGTGAAGCAGGTGGGTCTTGCCCAATCCAACCCCGCCGAAGAGGAAGAGCGGATTGAACGCCTTGCCCGGGTTCTGCGCGACGGCCACCGAGGCGCTGTTGGCGAACTCGTTGTTGCTGCCGACCACGAAGGTCGAGAAGGTGTAGTTGGGATTGAGCAGCAGCTCCCCGACGCCATTGCGGGAGTTCCCGGAGGAGGCGGTGGCCGTGGCGGGCGCTGTGGACTCGTGGGAATCCTCAGCCAGGGCCTGGGCGTCGTTGGCGTCGACAGCGGACGCCGGAGCCGCGGCGGGGCGATTGCCGGGGACTGCCACCTGAAATTCAATGTGGATCGGCTTCACCGCCGCACGGCTCACCACGGACCGGAGGAGGTCGAGGTAGTTATCCTTGAGCCACATTTCGCAAAACTCATCGGCGACCTCGAGCACGAGGGTTTCGCCTTTCATGGTCACTGGGCGAATCGGCGAAAACCAGAGCGAGAAAATCTCGTTCTTCAGCATCCCCCGGAGGGTTTCCTGGGCAACCGACCAGAGGGCATTTGCAGCAGCGGGCATGGCGAAGGCGTTAACGGCGGAAACTTAGAAAAGACAAGGTTTATTCACCCCCGAGATATCACAGGGTCGTAACGTGGCACAAGGGAGCAGGTTGCACATCAAAACTTCCGGAAATCTGAGCCTCCGCCGATCGCATCCACTGGCCTATCTTAAGGATCGACTTGTTCATAATTCGTTGATTTCCAGTTGTTTAGATTTCACCCACTCACCGATCTACTCGACAGGACCACTGGGTCGAGGTTCGAGATCGGGTGTGACGTCGGCGGGGGTTTTAGGCAACCGCGGCGCGGCAAACTAGGCGAAACTATTAAGTCTTGTTCCCAAGTTGTTCACATCGCTAAAAAGTCCCATTTTTGGGCCGGTTTTTGAGAAATCGAGCGAACCCGATTTGTCGCGACTCCCACGGACTGCGAGCAACTCCCCCGGGAAGCGTTTCCGGATCCTTGAGTTCGCGCTCAAACGGCACTGTCGCCCCGCTCGTCGGTGCGGATGCGGATCGCCTCGTCGATGGGCAGGACAAAAATCTTTCCATCGCCAATCTTCCCGGTCTTGGCGGCGCTGATGATGGCTGCCACGGCCCGATCGACCACATCATCCGACACCACCAAGTCGATCTTGATCTTGGGCAGGAAATCCACGGTGTATTCGTTGCCGCGATAGATTTCCGTGTGTCCCTTCTGGCGACCAAAGCCCTTCACCTCGGTGACGGTCATGCCTTCAACCCCTGCAGCGTGCAGGGCCTCCTTCACTTCCTCGATCTTGAACGGCTTGATGATGGCTTCGATTTTTTTCATGAGTTGCGAACGGAACCCATCCGTTCTAATCGCGCCTACCGTTTAAGTAAACGTGGTTCATGGGGAATTCTCCGAAGCGAAGGCAGGCGCCGCGGATGCGTCGTCGTCTTGACGGCAACCGATGGTCCGACGAGGTTGGCTTCCCGAATGGCGAAGACGAGCCAACGCAAACTGGGCCGCAGGCAGGTCCGTGATCTGGAAATCGAAATCGAGTTTCTTGAGGGACTGCTGCGCCGCGATCCAGAGAATCTGGACGTGCTTCAGATTCTTGGGGACGACTATTCGGATGGCGGCCGGTACGACGACGGGCTGCGGGTCGATCGGCAGCTGGTCTCGATGCAGCCCATTGATTGCAACATCCGCTTCAATTTCGCCTGCAGCTTGGCCCTAACCGGGGAACTGGAGCGCGCCTGCGAAGAGCTGGAACGCGCCTTTGACCTCGGTTATCGCGACGTGCGGTGGCTGAACGAGGATCCCGATCTCGCCGCACTGCGCGAGCATCCGGGCTTCCGTCGGATCCGTGCCCGCATCCGGACGTTGGAATCCGACGCGGCCGATTCCGTAACCGGCGCCTGAACTGCGCGGGTCCTGCCCCTACTTGGTTGCGGGTTCATCCATCGCGGTCGTCCGCCGCTCCGCTGCGCCTTGGGCCGTCACCGGAAGCGCGCGAAAGTGATCCTGATCAATCCGCGTGCGGACGTGGAATCCGCTGAAAAGCTTCCTCCCGATGGCGAGGCTGCTGAAGTGCGTGTTGAACCAGAAGCCGTCCGTGTGTCGCTCCCGTTCGAGATCGAATTCCATGCGTTCCACCGTGGCCACGATGCCGCCGACAAAGGACAGTGGCTGCTCCAGGTGCGCATCGAGCTTCACCAATTCAAATTCCTCGGCGTCGATCCAGAGGCGACCGGTGAGGCGGTTGAGGGCGCGATCCGCCACTTCCTTGATTTCCAATCCAGGCTTGGGTGAGAACCGCAGCAGGTACGCGGGACGACCGTTGATGAATTCCACGCCATTGGTGGCGAAGTGATAGCGGTGCACGATGCGTTCATCGATGAAGTCCGGCCCTTGCGAGCGCGCCTTGTCCTGGCGTTCGCCGTACTTCTTCTTCATCTCCGACTCCTTGCCGGTTTCGCGACGCCCCTCGCGATCGCTGGGCAAGCGTCCGTCGAGGCGGAGCAACCGCAGATGTTGTTTCTCCCCGCGCAGCTCGACCTCGAATTCACGAACCTTCCGGTCCTTCACCTTGCCCTCCGAGGTCAGCTCTTCGGTGGAAGTGCGACGCAGGCAGGCATGATGCTGGGCCGCGACGCGCTCAGGCGTTCCCTTGCTGCGCTCCAGGAATCGACGGAGAACCTGCTCCGCGTCCAGCGAGGGTGGCGAATTGGTGGCCGGGTCTGCGGCAAAGCCACTCAGTGCGCCCACCAGGAGGACGAGTCCCAACCCGAGAGATCGAGGGAAACCGGGCAACATGGAACAACCCCTAGCGTGGGAGATCCCCGCGGTCAAACGACGACCTTGTAAAAGGGGTTGGAGCACCCAGAAGCCGATTCAAGGCGCGTGGACGGGAAGTTCGGCCAGCGGGTCGTCGGGCGGAACGGCAAAGGTCTGTCGCAACCAGTCGGCACGCCAGCGCTTCCAGGCGGCGAATCCTTCCGTCCCCAACAACTCGGCAGCACGGGCCTCGATGCCATCCCGAACGGTTTCGAGAAGTGCAGCGCGTTCCGAGGGCGGACGAAAGACATCCCCCGCGATCTCCTTGCTCATGGCTTCCGCACGCCGTTGCTCAGACCAAAGGGAGGCCGTCGCCGTCTGCGTCGCCGAGAACTGCCGGCCCATTTCGGACAGCACTTTGAAGTCGGAATCCTGAGCCCGTTCAAGCGCCGCGGCACGTTCCGGTCCTAGAAGAGCAACCGTCGCCTCCCTCGCCGCGGGCGCGCCGTCCCCGATACGCTCACGGAGGGCCAGCAAATCGGAGATCTCCGATTGCGACAGGTCAATGCCCTCCAGAAACCGGAGCGACGCGCTCTGCGAGGATCGCTCGCGGTATTCGCGGCGCTCCTCGGGCGTCAGCATCTCCGCAAGCTCCGCCTTCCACTGCTGATTGAGTTCATGGACCAATACGGCGCCATTTGTCCCCCTTCCCTCCGGAGACGACTGCAGGTCATTGAGCTGCTGCTGATGCCGGCTCTGTGCGGCTAGTAGCGCGGTCCGAACCTCCGCGGGCAGAAAGCGAACCGTGTCGTCCACCTGGTTTCCAACCGTCCCCTCTTCCGGATCTGGATTTCCCGGTGCCGCACTGCTGAACACCGTATCCACGGCCGCTCGATAGGCCTCCTCGATCTTCCGAGAGACCCTTTGGAATTCGTCCTTCGAAAACGATTCCGTCCCCAGAACCGTCTCCCAAAACCGCAGCGAAAAGGGCATCGCCGCGTCGTGGGCCTGGGCGGCGAACTGTCGATACACCAGCGGATCCAGGACTTCGTGAACCCGGGACTCGGGACACCCGATTGCCCGCAGACCATCGCGATACGCGGGCCAATGCGCCACATCCAGCTGGGACCAGTTCCACTCCTCCCCCTTCGCATCGGATCGCGTCGCCACCGGCCCAGTCCCGGAATCCAATCCGGTTCCAGCGCCGGACAGTTTGGAGGTCGCAGCGCCGTCACTCCGGACGTCCGGATTGGGATGCGACGGCGTGAACACCCATCCCGCGGCGAGCAGCAGCAGGAGATTCACGAACAACGAGAGGCGCAACCAGCGTTCCGGCTTCAAGGCTTCCTCCAAACGGTTCGCACCGAGCGGTCCACGGCTCCGTTGACGAGATCCTGGCGCTCCTTTTCCGGCAACGCGGCGAACAACACGTTGAGTCGATCCCGCAGTGCATCCCGAGCGGCGAGGACCGTGGGACGCGTGCCGGCCGGATCCGCAGCCCACGCGGCGCGTAGCGGCGCGAGGGAATCCTCGAAGGTCCGAATCGTTTGGTACGCCTGATCTCCGAGACCTGGAGCCAATTTCTTCTGTGCGGCAAGTGACTCAACCTGCGAATAGGTGGACTGGGTCAATTTCTCGAAGAGTGCGTACCGCTCGTCGCCCAGCAACGCGTGCAACGGCCCCACGAGGTCCTCCTCCGCCGGACGTGTGACCGAGTCCTCCGGCTCGAAATGGAAGAAGGTGGCGAGCATGCTCGGTTCGGTGGACGCCTTTAACCGGACCCATTCGCGCAATTCACTCGGGGTTAGGCGAAGGGCGTGCAGCGTCTCGTCCTCAGCAAGGATCCCCCGCATCGTCACGGTGCTAAGCCGCACATCCAATTCCTGAAACTCCGCAGACGTCATCAACTGCCGCACCTGCTTCTCCAATTCCCGCGCGTGGCGCCGCTGCGCCGCCCCCATTTGAGACAGCCCTTCGTCCCGACCTGCCAAGTTGGATTCCCACTCGGCAACCATCGCCTCCTGGAACAAAAGTTTGAGCAGCGACGCCCGCGCGCCGGGATCCAGGAATCCCGAAAACAAAGTGACCAACATCTCGGTCTCGACGCTGTGCTCCTTGAGCATGAGGTCCGGATCGCAGGCAAGCTCAGACATCATCCGGATGGCGTCGTCACCGATTCGCCGACGCTCCGCCTCGTTTTTTAAGCGAATGGCCCGACGAGTCGCTCCCGTACTCCAAAAGGAATCTCCTTCTCCCACGTGCGCAATCCGCGCCGTCACGGTGCGGGCAACCAGCGGACGGACCAGATCGCAAACCGTGATCTCGGGGCAACCGACCTGGCGGAGATTGGCGGCAAACACACGCGGGTCCGGGGAGGCGAGGCGGGACCAGATCGTCCCGGAGCGACGGGAGGCAGGTGGCCCTTGAAGACCCGTGCCCGCTTCGGGTTTTGAAGCACCGAAACGGTCCGGGGCATCCGACCGGCCGCGCCAGAAGCTTGCGCCAAACCCCGTTGCGTTCGGTTGCATCCAGCGAACCAGGAGCAAACCGGCCAGCAGCAGATTCACTGTCAGGCTGATCCGCGCCAAGCCACGCCGTCCCGGTCGCTCCACACGAGCGGCTGGGGATGGAACCGCGTACGGCATTGCCCCTCCGAATGACTCCATTGTGCGTGCTTGGCAAGCGGCGTTCCTCGCCTAACTTCCCAGCATCATGGCCGATCTCCTTTCCCAGCTCAAACAGCACAGCGTGGTTGTCGCCGATTCCGGCGACTTCGGGTCCATCCGCAAATACCAGCCGCGCGATGCCACCACCAACCCGAGCCTGATTCTCAAGGCCGCCACCATGCCGGAGTATGCCGAGCTCGTGGACCGCGTGGTGCGTGAGGCCCGCGCCGAGACGTCCTCCGCGAGTGCGACCCTCAGCCTCGCCATGGACAAGCTGGCGGTGGCCTTCGGTCTCGAGATCCTGAAGATCGTTCCCAACCGCGTGTCCACCGAGGTCGACGCCCGCCTTTCGTTCAATACCACCGCGAGCGTCGCGAAGGCCCGCGAGTTGATTGCCCGCTACGAGGCCG
>JANXMD010000309.1 GCA_025354845.1 Verrucomicrobiota bacterium
AGCCGATTTCCTTTACCGGGCCGTCGATTTCGCACTTCACCTCAACCACTTCGTTCGGCACGACTGAGCCGACCAGCGAGACGCTTTCGGTCACCGACTGCTCCTTTGCCGGGATCGCCACGACGCGAACCGCGAAGCTTCCGCTGGCCGCCTGCGTGGCAGGCTTCCTGCATCCGGTCCAAGTGGGGCACACCATCAACGTGAGAAGTGTGCAGAGAAGGATGGGCTTTGGGTGTCGCATGACGGAAACGCAATGTTGAGACAGACTCCCAAGTTTTGGGTTTGGGGCGAAGCGGAATCTCGTCTCAGTGTGGCGGAATCCGGCGGCGGGAAACTTCGTCGTTACGGGCGCTTCGAGCGCTTGCCAGATGCGGGCCCTGCGGGGAGGGTGCCTTCTCGTCGAACCCTCCGCCATGCCTGCGATGCAATCCCCTTCTGCCAGGTCGAGTCCGGCACGTGCCTTCACCTTGATTGAGCTGCTCGTGGTCATCGCCATCATCGCGATCCTCGCCGGCCTCTTGCTCCCCACCCTGGCTCAGGCGAAGGAAAAGGCGTACCGAACGCAGTGCGTGAGCAACAATCGTCAGCTGGGGCTGGCGCTTCAGCTCTACGTGGTCGACAACTCCGATGGCATGCCCTGGCCGAATTGGGGCAATGATTACGGCCCTGGCTGGCTGTATCAACCGACCGGTGGGCACGCGCCGGATCCGTTCAAGACGAACGAATTGCCCTTCGTCCAGCAGGGCCTCTACTTCAAGTACCTGCAGGATCGGAAGGTGTATTACTGCCCGCTCGACCGGACCAACCACGTGTCTTTCGTGCGTCGCGGACAGCGGGTGTCGAGCTACATCATGAACGGGGCGGTCTGCCATTTCGGCCAGCTCGAGAAGCCGAAATACAAACTCGGCCAGTTCAACCCCACCGCATACGTGCACTGGGAGCCGGACATCAAGCAGTTTGGCACGGTCTGGGACGCGAACCAGGGGCACGACGCGAGCCAGTATCCCAACGACCAGGAGGGCATCGGCCGCCGGCACAAGAAGGGGGCGGTGATCACCGGATTTGGCGGTCAGGTCCATTTTATCCGGTACGAGGAATTCCAGCGGGAGCAGAATCTCAATAAACCCGGCCTCCTCTGGTGCGTCCCGGACAGCAATAACGGTCAGTAGCCGGTTGCGTTCATGTGGATCGCAAGGAAAGGGATCGGACCAGCGGGCACGTTCAGAACACCCGAGCACCGGCCCTGGAAACTCGCTTCCCGAACCGGCCGGAACGCTTCAATTCCATTGCTCAAGTCGCCTCGTTTTGCTGAGGTTTTTTCAAGGAGGTACGGTCGCCGCGCGAGGTCCCGGAGGGGTACAGCCTCGCGGGATGTTCGGCAGGGCTGACCTTCCTTCGTCGCCTCGAACCCGATTCAACACCCGATGAAATCCTTTGAGACTCCTTGGCCTCGACGCGTGGACTTGCTGGCCCTGGTTGCCCTGTGGATCGCGGCCATGCTCCCGCTGCGGGCCCAGACGGACTTGGCTCAATGGGTTAGTTCACCCACGGATCCGATCGGCGGCGGCGTCACCAACACGACTCGCAATGCGACGGATATCGTGTGCGTCGGCACCTCCAAGCAGATCGCCGCAACGGCGCTGGGGTTCACGGTCCTGTTTGTGTCGCCAGGAGAATCCAATCTGGTGGTGGGAAACTACACCAACGTCGTCCATCCGCCGGTCAAAGGGCCCTCAGCTGGAATCCAGATCTCCGGACCTACAAGCCCCTGCGAGAGTCTTTGCGGGAATTTCCAGATCCTGGAGCTTGGCTTCGACGGAAGCGGCGCGATTTCCCACTTCTGGGCGACGTTCTCCGTTCAATGCGGGTGCGCCACGTCTTCCTTTTCGGGCGACATCCGCGTTCATTCCCTGCTGGCGCCCCTGCAGCCTGAGCCTGCAACCCTCCGCGTACCCCAAGATTTTCCAACAATTCAAAGTGCGCTCTCAAACCTTCGTCTTCGCAAAGCGGATACCATCGCCGTGTCGCCTGGGGTCTATTTTGAGACCCTCGTTTTTCCGGGCGGGAATCTGATTCTAAAAAGCATTGGAGGCCCGGCCGTGACTCTTTTGGATGGAGGGTATCGAGGGCCGGTTATCTCGCTGCAGGGGAATGAAACCGGGGTTTCGAAGATTACCGGATTCACCATTCAGCATGGTCAGAATTCGTTTGGCGGCGGGATCGCCCTCGGCCAAGCGTCGCCGACCATTTCCAACAACGTCTTCCAGGAAAACAATCAGGGGGCTGGGGGTTTTGGAGCCGCCATCGCTGGAAACAATTCGTCGGCGACGATTGTCCGGAATCTGATTCAACGGAATCAAGTGGACGGCCAGTTTTTGTCGGGAGCCGTCAGCTTCGTGAACACCTCTTCGCCCCTGGTCGCCAACAACGTGTTTTTCAACAATGCCTGCCGGGCGATGAATTTTACGCTGCCTCAGGGCAGTGCTCCCCGGGTCTTCAACAACACCGTCGTGAGCAATTCCGTCGGGATTCATGTGGATTCTCGGGTTCCGACGTCGTTGCAGGTCTTTCGAAACAATGCGCTGGTCGGGAATGAGGTGGGTTTGGAAAAAGTATTCGGAGGAGCGGACAATATCCCTGATTGGTCCAACAATCTCGTGGTGGGAGGGACGCCCTATTCGGGAATCGCTGACCAGACCGGCCTTCGTGGAAATCTTTCGGCCGTCCCCTGGTTTGTTTGTGGACCTGGAGCGGATTTTCACCTGTTGCCAGGATCTCCCGGTATCGACGCCGGTTCGGATATCGGGGGCCTCATGGCGGACGGCGATTTTGACGGAATGCCCCGGGAGTTGCCTGGGATTCTGGGCGCTGCCGCAACGATCGATATCGGTGCGTTCGAGTTCAATCCGTTAACCCTTGCGCTGCCGTGCCTGTATGTGGATCCCGTGCCCGACATCACCGTAGTGGCGCCAATCGGTGCCACCGGCTTGACGGTTGCCTACCCGCCGCCTACGGGAGCTCCGGTGGCCAAGATTTCGTGCGTGCCCCCCTCCGGATCCCTGTTTCCGCTGGGCACCAATGTTGTCACCTGTACGGCCACTTACGGATCGCTGTTCGCGACTGGATTTTTCCACGTGACCGTCGTCGCGGCTCCCAGCATTCGATCTCTCTCGCCGAGCATGGGAGTGCCGGCGGGAAGGGGCGTATCACTTTCCGTTGGGGCCGAGGGAACCGCGCCGCTGAGTTTTCAATGGACGATTGACGGTCAACCGATCGAAGGGGCGACGAGCCCAACGCTCACCTTCCCCGGAGTCCAGGAAGTGAATGCTGGGGTCTATCGGGTCGTGGTGGGCAACGCAATTGGATCTGTGGTTAGTGCCCCCGTGTTCCTCCGGGTGGAACCGTCCGCCCCGTCGATCCTCGTCGATCCTGCTTCACAAAGTCTTCCAGCATCCTCCAATCCTGTGTTCCAGGTCGTCGCGGCAGGCAGCGAGCCGCTCTCGTATCAATGGTACTTCAATTCGGAGCCTATCCGAGGGGCGTCCGCCTCGCAGTTGATGGTCTCCGAAATTCAGACGGCCAATGAAGGCAGGTATCGCGTCGAGGTGAAGAATTCTCTGGGGGCGGCCCTCAGCGCAGAGGCCACGCTCACGGTGACACCGCGCGCGCCGCATTTTGTGCTGCAACCGGTCGATGCCGAGGTGCCGATGAGAGGCGGGGCGATTCTCACCGGGCGTGCGGAGGGATCAGAACCGATCGCCTACCAGTGGCTTCGTGCCGGTCAGCCGTTGCCGGGTGCGGCATCCAACACGCTGGTGCTCACGAATCTGTTGCTGGCCGATGCGTTGCCGTATGCGTTGGTCGCGTCCAACGCGGCTGGGACCGCCACCAGCTCGGTGGTTTCGGTCGTCGTGTATCAAGCTCCCCAAGTGGACCTGGGGCTGTCTCATCAGGTTGCCGAGGTTGGAGCCTCGGTGACCTTGACGCTCGGCGTGGTGGGGTCTCCGGCGGTGACCTATGCATGGGATTTTAATGGGAAACGCCTGCCCGAAAGCAGCGCAACGCTGACGCTTCCCAGGCTTCAGGCCACCAACACCGGCTTCTACCGAGTGACCGCGGTCAATCGCTTCGGGAGTGTTGCCTCGACTGCCCGCGTCAGTGTGGTGGGACGTCGAGCGACCGTCGTGGCCTGGGGAGACGGCACTCAAGGGCAGACCCGTGTGCCGGCCACCCTGGCCCATACCGTGGCGGTCGCGGGCGGTGACTTTCACACCGTGGCGCTGCAACGCGATGGAACCGTCTCGGCATGGGGATACAACGGCAACGGACAGGTGACGGTCCCTGCGCACGCGACGCGAGTCGTCTCCGTTGCAGCGGGTGCCGGGCATAATCTGGCGATTCTGGAGGACGGTTCGATCATGGGATGGGGACGCAATGACGCCGGGCAGGCCGCGATTCCGCCGGCGGCAAAATTCGGAGTGTTGGCGGTCGCCGCGGGTCATGCGCATAGCGTGGCGTTGCTCAGCTCTGGGATCGTTGTGGCGTGGGGGGACAATCGATTTGGCCAGGGATCGGTGCCCGCCTTCGTCTCATCGCCCAACACCAACGAGGTTCGGGCGGTGGTGGCCGGAAAGTTCCACAACCTCGCGCTTCGGTCGGACGGCTCGGTTTGGGCCTGGGGACAAAACGAGTTTCAGCAGTCCCAACCTCCGGTCCTCACCAATGCGGTCGCGATTGCTGCGGGCGCTGCTCACAGTGTGGCGCTCCTCGCAGACGGGACCGTGGTCGCCTGGGGGGACAATTCTTTTCAGCAAACACGGGTTCCATCCGGTTTGAGCCAGGTCGTGGCGATCGCCGCGGGGGACTTTCACACGGTGGCGTTGCGGCGGGATGGAACCATCGTGGGATGGGGAGATAATTCCGAAGGACAACTGGACCTTCCAGTCGGGTTGAAAGGCGTCACGGCGGTTGCGGAAGGAACCTTTCATGGATTGGCCTTGGTCGGGGAACTGGATTCGCTCACTGCAGCTTTAAGTTCGGGCCGATTGATCCTCCGATGGGCCGGCCCGGCGGTGCTTCAATCCGCGGCGGATCCCTTGGGGTCGTACGCCGATGTTGAAGAATCTGGAGAATCCCACACCAACGCCAACTTGTCTTTGCCTTCCCGGTTTTATCGACTGCGTCCCTGACCTCAATTGCGGTCAGTGACCGCGGTCGATCACGCGTAGCGCGGTCTTTAGCGAGCGTTGGATTGCCTCAAGCAATTGGTCTCGGGAATACGGTTTTTGCAGGAAGGTTTGATTCTCCCGCCATGCGGGGGCGCTTCCGGCCAAGTCTGCGCTGTAGCCACTGATGAAGATCACCGGGAGTTTCGGGTCGAGGCGCTGAAGTTTTTCGGCGAGTTCGCGACCGTTCAGTCCACCGGGCATTACCAGATCGGTCAGAAGGAGGCCGATGGAGTCGTGATGGGTCTCCCAGAGCGCCATGGCTTCGACGCCATTTCGTGCCAGAAGGACTTGGAATCCGGAGTTGGTCAGCAACGCCGTGGTGGCGCGCCCCACCGCAGGGTCATCCTCCGCGAAAAGGAGGGTCTCCGAACCGGTTCGGGGTTCTCGGCTGGCCTCGCTGGGCAGTGCGATTCGGGCCTCCTCCGCAATCAGCGGCAGCAGCAACGTGAAGGTGGTTCCCCGCCCGATCTCGGATTTCACCGCGATCGTTCCCCGGTGTTGTTTCACAATTCCGAAAACGGTTGCCAGCCCGAGGCCGGTACCGCGTCCCGGTTCTTTCGTGGTGAAGAAAGGCTCAAAGATTCGGTCCTGATGTTCGGGTGCGATGCCTTTTCCCGTGTCGGTCACCAAGAGGACCGCCTGAGGTGTTGCCGACGGGCTTTGCATTGAATCGCCGCCGGTCGCCTCACGCGTCGGACGCCGGATGCTAGTACGAATGGACAATTTTCCCCCTCCGGGCATGGCGTCACGCGCGTTCACCACCAGGTTGAGGAGGACCTGATCCAGCATTCCCGGGTCCCCAAGCATGACCAGCGGCTCCGAGCACAGATCGATTTGCAGCTGGAATTCCTCACTGAGCAGTCGCCGGAGCATGGTCGACAGGCTTTGCACCACGTCGTTCAGATCCATGGTTCGTGGCTGCATCACCTGACGCCGACTGAAGAGCAGGAGTTGCTTGGTGAGATTCGTGGCCCGCTCGGCGGTGCGGTGGATTTCCCCCAACGCCTCCCCGACCTCCAATGGCAGGGAGCCGGAGAGTTGCGCCACCTCGGTCTGCATGTAGATCGCCGTCAGGATGTTGTTGAAATCGTGGGCCACGCCCCCGGCGAGCTGACCGAACGCCTCCATTTTTTGAGAGTGACGGAGTTGATCCTCCAGATGGCGCTGCTCCGTCACATCCCTCGCGACGCCGAGGACACGCTCGACGCGGCCCAAGGGCCCCCGCACCGGAAAGGCCCGATCGCGGATGGTGCGCACACTGCCGTCGGTCCGGAGAATCCGGTACTCCTCATCAAAGGTGCCATGGATCTGGCGGGTTTGGGCTGCGTGCGCGATCCGGGCCCGATCCTCGGGATGGATTGAATCGGTCCAGGACCAGGGTTCCCGATAGAGACTTTCAGGGGTACGTCCCCAGACCTTTTGGTAGGCCGGACTGACGTAGAGCACCTGCTTCTTGTCCGGAACCGTGATCCAGAAGACATCCTCGATGGTTTCCGCCAATTCCCGGAACCGGCGCTCGCTCAATTGCAAGGCCTCCTGTGCCTGCCTTCGGAGGCTGATGTCCCGGTCAAAGGCGAGAACGCAAGAGCGCCCATCCACCAGGATGCCCACCGCAGTGACTTCGACCGGAAACTGAGTTCCATCTTTCCGGCGATGCTCGTCTTCAAAGGAAAACCGCTCACCCGGAGTGATGCATCGAATCCGGGCGGGAGCCAAATTGGCGGCATTGGAGGCGATGAGATCGGCGATCGACCGGCCAAGCAGGTCCTCCGGCCGGTATCCGTGCATCTGGGCTGCAAGGTGGTTTG
>JANXMD010000328.1 GCA_025354845.1 Verrucomicrobiota bacterium
GGCGGCGAGCACCTATTCGTTGCCACCACGCCGCAGATTGCGCCGGCACTCTTCTCCTTGGCCGCGAGTTCGGCGCTGCGCGCGTTGGAGCTGGTCTCGATCAACTCCACCTGCGGGAGCTGACGCTGAATCCATCCGCGGCACTGGGCGAGGGTCTGCGGATGCACGTACAGGCGGCGGATGCCCTCGCGCGGCCCCTTGGACACGAGGCAATGACGGATGGGCAGCACGACCTGGGCGACAATCTTCAGATCGCTCTCCACAAACATGTCGAGGGTATGGGTCACGACCCCTTCGGTGGAATTTTCGACCGGCACCACGCCGTAGTCGGCACGCTGTTTGGACACCTCGTTGAAGACGTCGGCGATGGTCTTCTGCGGCGCATACTGGAGGCTCGCCCCAAATCGGCGCATGGCGGCCTCGTGGGTGTAGGTGGCCTCGGGCCCGAGATAAGCGATGGTCAGCGTCTTCTCCAGCGAGAGCGAACTGGACATCACCTCGCGGTAGATGGCGCGCAGACCCTCGTTGGTGATGGGCCCGCGATTGAGCTTGGTGACCTTTTGGAACACGGCGCGCTCGCGCTGCGGCGCGTAGATTTCCTGGCCGGCGTGCACCTTGATGGCGCCGATTTCCAGCACGTGCCGGGTGCGGTCGTTCAGCAGCTTCACGATCTGCGCGTCGAGCGCGTCGATTGCCTGGCGATGTTCCTGCAGGGACATGACCGGGGAATCATGGCGCGGGAAGGGGCATCCGCGAAGCCGAAAGCGCGGCGCTTTGCCGCTCGCACCGGGACCGCTACTGTGGGCGCCAATGCAACCGTTGACTCTGCACGCCGAACACGCCGCCCTTGGGGGCCAGTTTGAGGTGCTTTCCGAGGCGGAGCTGGTGACCGACTACGGCGACCCGCTCGCCGAGTATGCCGCGCTGACCTCGACCGCGGGACTCCTCGATCTCAGCTTCCGCGGGCGCTTTTGCCTGACTGGAGCCGACCGCGTCCGGCTGCTCAACGGGCAGGTCACGCAGGACGTCAAGGCACTCACCCCGTTCTCCGGATGCCGCGCCGCCTTCTGCAATGCCAAGGGCCGCTTGGTGGCGGAGGCGCACATTTTCGCGCTCCTGGAAGAGCTGCTTCTCGACGTCGAACCCGGCGCTACGACGGCCCTGTTGGCGCGACTGGAGCATCACATTGTGGCCGATGACGTCCAGGTGGTGGACGTCGCTCCCTTCTACAATCTGCTGAGTTTGCAGGGCCCGGCCGCGGACGCAGTGGTCCGTTCTGCCGGCTGGTTTCCTGACCTGCCCGATGCGCCGCTGAAGGTGGTCAAGGCCATGGTTCCCGAGTGGGGGGAGGTCTACCTCGTCCGCCGATCACGGATTGGGGGCGCTGGATTGGAGGTCTTTGTCCCGACGGAATTCACCGCCGTTGCCTACGCCGCCCTGTTCGCGGCGGTGCGGGTCGCCGGCGGTCGGGCAGTTGGATTCAAGGCGCTGGAATGGGCGCGGATCGAGGCCGGAATTCCCCGCTTCGGCGTCGATATGGACGAAACGAAGCTGCCGCCGGAAGCCGGGTTGGAGCGGGATGCCATCAGCTACTCCAAGGGCTGCTACACCGGACAGGAGACCATCGCGCGCCTGCGCACCTATGGTCAGGTGAGCAAGGCCCTCCGTGGATTGGCCCTGCCCGATTCGCTGACGACGCTGCCGGTGCGCGGGGACGTGTTGGTCCGCGAAGGACGCGACGTCGGCAAGATCACCAGTGCCATCTATTCCCCGCGATTGGAACGCAACATCGCCCTCGGATACGTCCGCAAGGAATGCAATGCCCCCGGAACCGAACTGCGCGTCCGGCGGGCTTCGGGTGAAGAGTATGCCGTCACAGTGGTGGAGACGCCTTTCAGCTAATCCGCGCCTCGCCGATCCGTCGGATTCCGGCTAGAGTGCGCGTCGCATGCGGCCCTTTTTGCGATCGCTCTCCTTCTTCCGCGCCGATCTCGGCCGCGGCGTGGCGACGCTCGGATTGCTGGGACTGGGTCTCGGCTTGGGCCTACTCAAGCCATGGCCGCTGGCGTGGCTGGTCGATTCGTACCTCGGCCATCGGACCCTTCCCGCACCGCTCGACGCCTGGCTTGGGGACGCCGGGTCTCCACGCCAATTGACCGGTCTCGTGTTGTTCCTCGTGGCGGTGCACTGGACCCACGCCGCGGTCACGGCACTGCAAAGCGGATCGATCATCCTTATCGGACTGCGCGGACTGGCCCGGGTGCGCTGCGCCCTCTACGACGCGTTGTTGCGACTCACGTTGAAGGGACACCAAGGCAGCGAAACCGGCGACCTCATCTACCGCGCCACCTGGGACGCCTGCGCCTTCCAAACGCTGCTGCAACACGGCGTCTTCACCACCCTCGCGGCCGGCGCGGGAGTCGCGGCGATGACCCTGGTGATGGCCCGATTGAATGGACGTCTCACGCTCACCGCATTGGTCACGGTGCCGCTCCTCGTGTGGGGGATTCGCGTCTTCTCCGCGCGAATGGGACGTCTCGGTGGCGAGGCGCAGGTGGCCGACGCGAGCATTGCCTCCGCGGTGCAGCAGGTGCTCGCTGCGTTGCCCTTGGTGCAGAGTTTCACCCGCGAAGCAAACGAAGCGGAGCGCTTTCACACCCGCGCCGCGGCGGCGCTGAACGCCCGGTGGCGACAACACCAAACCGAGGTCGCGTATCTGGCCATGGTCGCCTGCATTCTCGCCGCGGGAACGGCGGCGATCACCTGGGTGGGCGCTCGTGAAGTATCGCAGGGACGCCTCCCGGTAGGCCATCTGCTCGTCTTCCTGGCTTACCTCGGACAGCTCTATGAACCGCTGAATCAGTTGTCGAATGTGGGCGCCACCGTCTCAGTGGCCCGGGCCGGGACGCAGCGGGTTTTGGAATTGTTGGACGCGACCGGATCGGGACCCGGCCAGGGCTCATTGACGCCTCCCGCCGAGGGTCGCCTGTGCTCGCTCGATTTCGAGCAGGTGACCACGGGCTACGCACCGGATCGACCGGTGCTCAAGGACCTGACGCTTTCGATCCGCGGCGGCGAGACGGTGGCCATCGTCGGCCCCAGCGGCGCCGGAAAATCGACCCTGTTAAGTCTGATTTCGCGATTCCTCGAGCCCGAATCCGGTCGTGTGACCCTGGCTGGGACCGACCTCCGTGAGTTCCGCCTTGAGGCCCTGCGACGCAGCGTGGCCTGGGTGCCTCAGGAACCGGTGCTGCTCCCAGGCACGCTGGCAGAAAACATTGCCTTCGGCCGGAGTACCGCTTCTCGGAGAGAGGTCGAGGCGGCGGCGCGCGCGGCAAATGCGCACGGATTCATTGAGCGGTTGCCGCAGGGATACGACACCTTGGTTGGCGACGGCGCGGCTCGTCTGAGCGCCGGCGAGAAACAACGCCTGAACCTCGCCCGGGCCTTCGTCAAACAGGCACCCATCCTGTTGCTCGATGAACCGACAAGTGCCCTGGACGGCGAGAGTGAGCGGCTGATTCTGGAGAGTCTGCGGACCTGGGGACGCGAGCGGACGGTGCTGATGGTGGCGCATCGTCTCCAGACCCTCGACATCGCCGACCGGATCGTGGTGCTGCGCAACGGCGAGGTGCTGGAGCAAGGGACGCGGGCGGAATTGGTGGCGCAGGGCGGATATTTTGCAACCTTGGCTAGCACCGGATGATGTCCTGTTTGTCCCATTACTCCCGTTCCCCGGGTTCGCTCGGACTGGGACTGTTTCTTGCTCTGGCACTTTCCCCGGGCTGGGCTGGATCCGCGCTGTGTGATGGGTCGCGGGTAAGGACGATCGAGGAGCTCGCGCACGAGGCCGAAGTGGTGGCGCTCGGCCGCGTGATCAGCATCGAGAGCAGCCGCGATCGCGGAGGGCATCCCTTCACACGCGTCGAGTTTGACTCCACCGAGCTTTGGAAGGGAAAGGGCGCCACGCCGATGCATCTGGCGAGCGCCTCAACCGTGTTGGGAGAGCGCTGGGTGCGGGTGGTTGGCGAGGAACCGTTCCGCCTGGGCGAGGAGTTGGTGGTATTCACGCGGCGGAATCCCGACGGGGACGAGGTCGTGCTCGACCCAGCGCAGGGCAGGTTCCGGGTTCAGACCGATCCGAAGACCGGGGAGCGGCATGTTGAGAATGGTTTTTTTGGTGAAACGCCCGCGGCAGCCAGGGCGACGGCACGCACGCCGGCACAGCGGCGACTCCCGCTGGCAGCACTCCGCGAACGGGTGCGGAAGGCTGCGACGCCTGACGCCCGATCGAATCCATAACGCCGCGGAACCGTGGAATTGAATTTGAAATGAACGCAACGCAGCTGAGTTTTCTGATCGCCGGAGCCGCCCTGGGATGGGAGGCAAATGCCGCCGTGTTTCGCTTTGCCGACAACGGCCTCCCGCTGCGCTGGAACATCAATCAGTACGATCCAGATCTCCTGCCAGACCAGAATCCGGCGACCCTGGCCATCCGTTTTCACCTCATGAGCGAAGGGTGGTCGCCCGCCAACCGGACCCGCGAATTGGACGCCATTCGCGCCGCGTTCTCGCAGTGGCAGGCGATTCCAGGCCTGCGGCTCAAGTTTGAGGAAGGCGCCACGGTGAGCGGCGTTACCGACGTGGACGCGAGCGACTTCAAGAACACGGTGGTGTGGCTCCACGGGAATCGGTTCATCAACCAAAACCACACCTTCTTTTCAACCTTCGCTACCGGGATCACGGTGCTCACCGGTTCCATCACCGACGAGATCATCGCCGAGGCGGACATTGCGCTGAACAGTGACATGGATTGGATCACGGACTTCAGCGCGCAGACGTTCGAAGGCCAGTTTGTTGAGGCGGTGGCGCTCCACGAGATTGGGCATTTCATTGGCCTGAACCACTCTCCTGCGGGCGGCGCCACGATGTTCTCCTCCACCACGGGAGGCATCAACAGCACGGCGGGACTGTCCGTGGACGACATGACGGCGGCACTTTCGCTCTACGGCGACACCGCGACCTTGAAAACCCGCAGCACGCTCAAGGGCACGGTAACGGTCGGCTCAACGCCGGTTCTGGGAGCCGTCGTCTCGGTGGAGGACGCCAGCGGCACCTTGCTCGCCTCGACGGTCACGCGGGCGGACGGTTCGTATCAACTGCCCGCACTTCCGGCCGGCGCAGCACTGGCGCGAGTGACGCCGCTGGACGCCGCGACGGTCAGCGGCTTGGTCAGTGGGCCCGAGATCGACACCTCCGATCACAATGAGTATTCCGCTGCCGCCACTGGCTTCCTTCCGATTCCCGGACAGCCCATCACCCTGCCTGCGGGCAGTACCCTGTCTCGGAATTGGACGGTCACCAACGGCACCGCACCGTTCCGCATTGCCAAGACCCGGCGTCTGCTCACTCCCGAGGATCGGACTGCCGGCGCCATTTGCGTGCAACTGATGCCCGGACAGACCAACGCCTGGGTCGGAGTTTACCTTCCCACCTTTCCCGCCACCAATGCCGACCTGCGCATCACGGGAGACGGATTGACCTTGGGCGCGACGGTCGTGGTACCCAAGGCGCTGGCGGGTATGACCTTGATTCACGCACCCGTGAACGTCGCCAGGACCGCTGCCCCCGGGCTGCGATCCGTGTCGGTCACCGCCGGCGGCTACACCGCTTGGGCCATCGGCTTCGTGGAAGTGCAGCCCGCCATTCCGGACTTCAACGGGGACGGCCTCGACGACCGATTCCAACGCCGCTACTGGAGCCCGTTTACCCGAGCGGAATCCGCCCCCAACGCCGATCCCGACGGCGACGGGTTCGTCAATCGGCGGGAATACCTGATGGGATCCGATCCGACCAACGCCGCGTCGGTGAACTACCGCGTCACGAAGGTCAAACTCGACGCCACCGGCACCACCGTGACCTGGGAATCCGCGCCCGGACGTCGCTATCAGGTCTATCGCCGCAGCGCACTCGACGGGACGATTGCCTGGATTCCGGTCGGCGCCGCCGTTCTCGCGGCGGGGGAAACCACTCAGATTCTCGACTCGCAACCAACCCAAACCATTGGATTCTATCAAGTTCGGGATGCCCAATAGCGGATGCGCGAAACCAACCGCCGCGCCGCGTTCAATCTCCTAAGGGGGCATTGCTCCTAGGAGGGTTTTCGTTCATGCTCCTCATCACTGCCGTGGCGAAGCACCTCCCCATGTCCTCCTCCACCCCGTTGCGCCGAGGGGCTTTCGCCTCGAGACGGGCGGGCTATCCGTGGTGGGGCAGTGGGACCGGGATCGGCCTGCTTGCGGCGGCCCTAGGATCTTCGCATCACGCCTCGGCCCAAGGGTTTTTCAATCCCTTCGCGGAACCCGGGGCGACGGTTGCCTTTCCCATCCCCCAGAGTGGATCGTTCACGGAACTTCCAGGCACCGACGGCGACGCCGGGGACAATTTCCTCATCCAGGGCGGTATTCCTTACAATCCCGTGGTGGGACGGGGGGTGCATCAGCATTATCGCCTGAAGCTCGGACGGGCGACCGGATCGATCACCACGGGGATTGCGCTGACCTACGTGGACAACGCCAACTTGGTCAGCGCCGACGCCGGGGGTGCGCCTCAGAGCGATCTGTCGATCACCTCGTCCGTTGGCGTCGGGTTCAACATGCCGCTGGACCGGGACAACACGCTGCAGCTCAACCTCGGGATTGGCTACAGCCATCACTTCAATCAGAACCAGCCCGACCAGCTCTCAATCTCACCCACCACTCAATGGGACTACCGGATGAATCTGGGCTCGATTCGTCTCACCTTCTACGATCGGGTTTCCACGCCGGGGACGGTGGGTCCAGGAGCTCAAATCTCGGGTTCCGGATCCTTCGCCTCGATCAATTTTCACCGGCTGGACAACAACATCGGCATGTCCGCGGCCTGGCAGAAGGGGAAGTCCACAACCTACAGCGCGGGATACGACCTCACCACGGACATCGGCCTCGGGGACAAGTTTGCCCAGCAAGACCACCTCACCCATTCGCTGAGCTTAGCTCTGTTCGAGCGGCTGGATCGCCGCTGGACGGTGGGTGTTTCTGGATCGGCCTACGAAAATCAGTTTTTTGAGCGATTTCAGAACGATTCGCAGGGTTTTGGCGTCGGGCCAACGTTAACGTGGCAACCCACTCGGCGATTCAACCTCAGTGCTTCGGCCCGCTATTCCCTGGCCATATCCAAACCAACGGGTGTGGTTGCGGACACCCGCGGCTTTGCCGGACTGACCTATGACGTTAACGCCGAGCAGTATTTGACCAGCAGGCTGGCCCACGGCCTCGGCGGAGGCAGTCACGTCGATCTCGGGATCGGTAGCAACTTCGCCAAAACCCTGACCGGAAACTATCATCTGGCGTGGCGTTGGTCCCCCCGCGTGGCGATCAATTTCATTTCCAGCTACATCCAGAGCGGCCAAAGCGGCACGGGCTACGACTTTATTCCGTTGCCCAATGGGGCCCTGTTCATTCCCGGAGCCACGCCCCAATTGTTAACGTCTTCCGGCCTGACACCGCTTCCGGTAGGGACGCTTTTGACCCCCGGCGGTTTGCTGGCCCAACCGCGGGCGGCCGAAGATTCGCAGCAGATCATTTTTGCCCCGGGCATAGGCTTCCAAGTGACCGATAACCTCACCGCGAGCTTGTCATATTCGTACAGAATCCGACTGTCTAACCTCACCGGGCACGACTACGCTCAAAACTCGGTAACGGGCTCACTTTCCTACGCATTCTGACCGATAGACTCATTGCCGACTCTGACGTCCTGAAGCATGCGAACCGTCCTGAAATACCTTCTGCTCTCCGCCGCTATCGTGGCGCGCGGCGCGGTGGCGACCTCCAAGGCAGCCGAACCCTCTGCAGCGCAGAAGCCAATAATCTCGGGAGTGACCAATGGTCCAGGCGCTAGCACCGGGACCAACGGCGTCACCACCGGCAAGGGCAAAGAGTACCTTTCCACCACCGTCGTCGACCCCGAGG
>JANXMD010000125.1 GCA_025354845.1 Verrucomicrobiota bacterium
CGTTCAACCTGCGCAGACGATGCCGCCCCGCCGGGGCTCAATCGTATTGCGGTAACGGGTGCTACACAGATTGCGCACCGACGGCGCTCCTGATTGGGGCGTCCGCCCCGCGCCATTTCCCAGCGCCATCACACCCCCTATTACTCAGCATCCCCACACATCCCAACTCAAACTCAGCCCAAAATAGCTGCCAGCTGCGGAACTTGGATTAACACCCGGGCCACGGTCGCAGTATCGAGAGCGGTGTGGCGCTTTGCTTCCCACCGCACTCCATGCCCGCTACTTCAACTGCGACGGATCCAGTACCACGTGTTTGATCTTCTCGCGCTTCCAAGTGTAGGTGATGTGCACCTGACCGTCGCTCGTCTGGATCACCGCGGGATAGCTGTACTCGCCTTCGTCGTCCTCAAGATTGATGGCGTGATGCCACTTCTGGGCGCCTTCGATGATCGCCACGCCGAGGGAGTGACGGTTTTCGGTGGTGGGATTGTACACCAGCAGGGCACGGCCGTCCTTGAGCATCACGGCGTCCACTGCGCTGTTGGGATTCGGGATGTCGGTGCGGCGCATCTTGCTCCAGGTTTTCCCGCCATCGACGCTCCAGCTTTCGGAAAGAAGCTTCTGGCGGGTGCGGCAGAGGATCTGGATGCCCAGGTCGGGCCAGACGAGGATGGTCGGCTGGATGGCGCCAAATTCGAGGGGAGAATTGAGCTCCGGCGTGCGGCTCCAAGTCGGTGAGGTCCCGCCGGGCTGTCGGACGGTCTCCATGTGCACGCGCCATCCCGAGCTCTCGTCGCTCGCGCCGCAAAGGTAGATCTCATCGCTCAGGGCGACGGGCTTGTTGCGCACCGGTCCAATGATGCCGCGGGGAAGTCGTTTGGATTTGGACCAATGCACACCACCGTCCTCAGAGGTCATCATGCGGCCCCACCATTCCGAAGGGCTGGGTCCGACCTTGTAGTACAGCAGCAGCGGCCCCTTCTTGGGTTGGACCAACACCGGGTTCCAGCAGGCCCACTGTTCATCGCCGTCTTCGTCGCCGCGCGCGACCTCAGCCGCGCGAGTCCAGGCCCCCTTTTCGTAACGGCTAAACCAGATTACCACGTCGCGCTGCCGTTCCGCAGTGCCGCCGAACCACGAAGCCACCAGGCCGTCCTTCGTTTCGCAGATTGTGGAGGCGTGGGACGAGCGGGTGGGTGGCGGATCCGCGAGGAACTCGGTCCGCACCACTGCGGCGGAAGACTGAGCCAACGCAGCCCCCGCGAGGACGGCGCTGCAGCACAGCAGGAGAGGACGCAGTGAACGGAGCGGATTCATGTCGATAGGTGGCCGACGGAAGGTCCGTCGTCAAATTTAGGGATGCTTCTGCGTGGTCAGCACCCAGTTGTCGGTGCGGAACGGCGAGGCGGGGAGGCCGGCGCCGTTCATCAGATTCACGACCGGATAATCCGCCCAGCCGTAGCGAGCGGCCACCGGCTTGGGCACGTCGGAGCAACTCAACACGATCACCGAGCTGCCGCGGAACTTGGCAGTGGCACGATGGAACGCGCCGTCGGTGCCGGCGATGGTGAAGCCGGTCAGCGGAGTGCCTTCGAGCGTGCGGAGTCCGCCGGCGGTGTGGGTGAAGGTGAGTAGCACCTCGTTGCCCACGACCGCGTGGGTGCGAAGCGTCGGTCCCGAGGCTTCCACGGCCTGTTTGTGCACGTTGGCTCGCGCCAGCAGCGCGAGACGAGCCCCCACCGGACCCTTCTTGGTGGGATGAATGTCGTCCTTGTCGCCAATATCGGTGATCACGGCGACGCCTACGTTCGGCAACGTGGCGGCGACGTAGTTCTGGGCCTCGCGGAGTTCAGCCCAGGAGGAGTTGCCGACCTCGCTGGCGATTACCGACAGCTCGCGCTTGCGGTTCATGTCCCACGGGGCGAGCTGGACCGCATAGAAGGGGAAGTTTCCCTGACCCCAGTCCTTGCGCCAGTTTTGGATCATGTCGCCGAACAGCTCCCGGTACTGCCAGGCGCGTCCGGCATTCGACTCACCCTGGTACCAGATGGCTCCGCGGAAGGCGTAGGGAATGAGGTTGGCGATCATTCCGTTGTAGAGCTCGGAATTCTGCCAGGGCGGGTAGGGACGGTTTTGCTTGAAGGCTTCACCCTTGGCCTCGGCGGCGGCCTTTTGCTGTTCCCAAGCCAGCAGCGACCGCTGATAGCCGATGTACGAGGCAGCGTCCGCGTCCTGGAGATCGCGGGTGTAGGAGGGATTCGCGCGAATGGCGGCATCGCTCATCCAGACCTCAGCCGGCGAGCCGCCCCAGCTGGTGTGGATCACGCCCACGGGAATGCCCTGCCACTTCAGGGATTCCTGCAGGTCCCGTCCGAAATAGTAGCCCACGGCTGAGAAATTCTTGGCGGCATCGGAACCGGAGACAGCCCAGGAGTGAGGGGCGTAGTCGAGATCGGTCTTGGGTTCCGGCGATCGGCGCTTGACCACGTTGAACAGGCGCAGCTGCGGATTGGCGCTGTTCGCGATGTCCTTCTCAGGTTGGTAACTGGCCCGCAGCGGCCATTCCATGTTGGACTGGCCGGAGCAGATCCACACCTCGCCGACCACCACGTCGGAGATCTGCGCCGTGTTGGCAGGACCGGAGGCCTTCAACGACGCGCCTTGATTGGAGGCGTCGAGCGCACCCAGACGCACCATCCAGCGGCCGTTGTGGGTCACGGTGGACACCTTCTGGCCGCCGAATTCCACCGTCACCTTCTCGCCGTCATCGGCGGTACCCCACACCGGAACCGAGATTCCGCGCTGGAGCACGGCGTGATCGGTGAAGAGCGGGTGCAATCGGACGGCGGCCGACGCGGAATAGCTCCAGGCCAGGGCGGAGCCCAGGACCAGGGACGACGAAAGGCATCGAAATGCGGACGAGGACATGGGTTGAGCATGCCCGGTTGCCCCCCGGGACGGTCAACGGACATTTGCAACGCTTGCCCACGAGGGCCGTCGGCCGTCAGGCTGACCCTGATGAGGCTGCTCATCCTTCACCGAACCCGCTACCGGTATTCCATGCCGGTGAAGGAGAGCTTTAATGAGGTGCATTTGATGCCGTTCAGCAACGAGCATCAGACCTGCGACCACTTTGAGTTGCGCCTGGATCCCGTGGTGCCGGTTCGACGCTACCAGGATTTCTATCTCAACTGGGTCCATCACTTTGAGGTCACTTTACAGCACCAGGCCCTGTCCATCGAGTCCGAGGCCCGCGTGACCACCTCGCTGGCCAACTGGCTCGACCTCGCCGCAACCCCGGCACCGCTGTCGCGTGCGCCCTCATTGGTGCGGTTGGAACGCTGCTTCGACTACCTTCAGGCGAGCGAGTTTGTGGAAATCGATCCGGCGGTGTGGCGCATGGCGTTGGATGCGACAGCCGGGATCCCGGATTTCTGGCAGGCGGCGCAGGCCTTGAGCCGCTTTGTCCACGCGCACCTCCGGTATCTTCCCTTGGCCACGCACGCGAAAACGCACATGCGGGATGCCCTCGCGGCGCGCGCGGGAGTGTGCCAGGACTTCGCCCACATTCTCATCGGCATGTGCCGCGCGGTCCAGATTCCGGCGCTCTACGTCAGCGGATACCTCTGCACGCCGGGGGCGCAGGCGAGTCATGCCTGGGTGGAGGTCTTTGTGCCTGACGTGGGCTGGCGCGGCCTGGATCCCACCCATGCCTGTCAACCCGATGAACGCTACGTGAAGCTCGCTGTCGGCCGTGACTACGCGGACGTCCCCCCGGTGCAGGGCCACTACAAAGGCGTCACCCAGCGCACCATGGAGGTGGACGTGCGGGTGGAGGAAATCGTCGGTTAAACGGATCGGTTGTTGGAGGATTCACCGCGCCTTTGCGGACGTTCGCCGCTATTGTAGTCTCATGAAATCGCGCGCGAAGCAGCCTATTGCCCTGACCATTGCCGGATCGGATTCCGGCGGTGGGGCTGGCGTGCAAATGGATCTGAAAACCTTGGCCGCATTGGGCGTCCATGGCACCTCGGCGCTGACCTCTCTAACCGCGCAGAATCCGTCGGAGGTCACCGCGGTTCACGCTGTCCCGCCGAAATTCCTGCGCGCGCAGTTGGAGGCGGTGTTCGCGGAACTGCGTCCGGCGGCGGTGAAGACGGGCATGCTGTTCAACGCCGGGCTGGTTCGGGAGGTGGTTGCGTTTTGGAAGCAGCTCCCGGCGAAATCGCGTCCGCCGCTGGTGGTGGATCCCGTGATGTTGGCCACCAGCGGTGCCAAGCTGCTCCGGCCGGCCGCCATTAAAACGCTGCTCATCGATCTTCTCCCACTGGCGACGCTGGTGACTCCGAATCTCGACGAGGCGGAGATCCTCGTGGGACGCCCGTTGAAAACTGTGGATGACCTCCATGCCGCTGCGGTGCAGATCCGACTTCAGTACGGATGTGCCGCTTTGGTGAAGGGGGGACACCTTCGCGGGACGAGGCAAGCCACGGACGTGTTCTTTGATGGCGAGTCGGGACTGACGCTTTCGGTGCCGTTCGTCCGCGGGGTCGCCACCCACGGCACCGGCTGCGCTTACTCGGCGGCGATCACCGGCTATCTGGCGCTCGGGTTGCCGTTGCCGCAGTCCGTCGAAATGGCCAAGACCCACATCACTCAGGCGATTTCCCAAAGCCTCCGCATCGGAAAGCACACCACGCTGAATCCTTTCTGGAGCTGATTCAACCGATGGAGAGTGGACACGGATTGCACGGATTTACACGGAAAGAGGGACGATCCCTCAGTCCTCTCCCTCATAATCTTAATCTTAATCTTAATCATAATCATAATCTTATCCCCCAACATCAAGCCGACACGGAACGGAGAGAGAGTAAGATTAAGATTATGATTATGATTAAAATTATGAGGAAGTAGTTTGAGCTTCGTATGGAGAGAGGCGGACCGTCACCGAGTCCCTTTCCGACCGCCGAATCAATCCGTGCCAATTCGTGCAATCCGTGTCCTCCCCAAGTCACCGTTTTCGCGCGAGGCGGAGGGCATTGCCGATGACGATCACGTCGCTGAGCCCCATCGCGACGGCGCTCAAGAGGGGGCTGAACAATCCCAATGCGGCCAACGGCACGAAGGCGGCGTTGTAGAAGAAGGCCCAGAACAGATTCTGGTGGATCACTCGAAGTGTTTGCCGCGACAACTCCAGGGCCACGCAGACGGCGTTTAGATCGGGGCGCAGCAAGACGACATCGGCAGCCTCGCGAGCCACGTCGGTCGCGCGGGACACGGCGATGCCCAGATCGGCTTGCGCCAGTGCGGGTCCGTCGTTGAGCCCGTCACCAACAAAAGCCACCCGCTCGCCGCGCTGTTGCAGGGCCTCGATGGCGGTGGCCTTTTGTTCCGGTCGGATGCCGGCGGTGAATTCATCGGCCTGCAGGCCCAGTTCCCGGGCCACCTGCGCCACGGATTGCGGTTGGTCACCGGAGAGCAGGTGCACGCGCAGGCCATCTGCCCGCAGGCGCTGGATCACATCACGCGCGTCGGATTTCACTGCGTCGCGCAATCCGAAGGCGCCGATTACCCGGGCATCCTGCGACAGCAACAGAACGCTGGCGCCTTGCGTGCCCTGCGTTTCGACGAACTCAGCGAACGCACCGAGTTCAACTCCGGATTCCTTCATCCAGGAAGGTGAGCCCAGGCGGATCAGGCCGCTGTCCCGTCGCGCCTCGACACCGAGACCACGGCGTTCGCGCCATTCCGAGAGTGTCGGTGGGTTGGTGGGGTTGAGTTCCGCCACCGCGCGGCTGAGCGGATGAGACGAGGGACCCGCCAGGGCCGCGGCGAGACGATCGGCTTCGGCGACATTCTCCGCGGCGCGGGCGACCACCTTGGGATGGCCTTCGGTGAGCGTGCCGGTCTTGTCGAACACCACCGTCGTGATGCGGCCGGTCTTCTCCAGGGCGGTGGCGTCGCGGATCAAGATGCCCTGCCGGGCCGCGGCATTCACCCCGGCCATCAGCGCCGCGGGGGTGGCGAGGCCCATGGCGCACGGACAGGCGACAATGAGCACCGCGGCGAAGATGGTGAATGCGGCGGCGATTGGAGAATCGGGGGCATGAACGTGCCAGAGCCACCGGCTGAGCGAGGCTTGAAGGTCGCGGGCTGGCTCGAAGGCAAACGCCCATCCGAGCGCGGCCCCGAGAGCGATGACGATCACGATGGGAACGAATACCGCACTGATCCGGTCCGCGAGCCGTTGAATGCTGGCGCGACTCGACTGCGCCCGCTGAACCGCGGCCACGATGCGCGCGAGCGCGGTTTCGGATCCGATGGCCACCACGCGTGCCACGAGCCTTCCCGAGGTGTTGAGCGTTCCGGCATACACGCGCGTTGAGGGACCCTTCACGACCGGCACGGATTCACCGGTCAGCATGGATTCATCGACGGCTGAGTCGCCTTCGATCACCTCGGAATCGACGGGAATGTGATCGCCGGGTCGCAGGATCAGGAGGTCGCCGGGTCGCAGGCTGTCGGCAGTCACCTCGGTCTCGGTGACCGTTCCGTCCGATGCGGTACGACGAATGTGTGCGGTGCTCGGTGCGAGGGTCAGCAACGCGCGCAGCGACGCACCGGCCTGGGCCGACATGCGGGCCTCCAACCAGTGTCCCAAGCTGATGAGCGTGAGGATTCCCGCGGACTCCATGAAATACACGTGTCCCGGGGTTCCACTGGCGAGAATCCACAAGCTGAAACCGAAGGCGGCGGTTGAGCCCAGTGCCACCAGGGTGTCCATGTTGGACTGCCCGACCCGGGCTTGACGCCACGCGCCTCGATAGAATCCGGCGCCGACCACGATCTGCACCGGCAAGGCCAGCAGCAAGGCGGCGAGGCGATACCGGGAATCCATACCGAGGCCGAATGCCCATTCGGCGATCATCATCGCCAGCGTCACCGGAACTCCCAACCGGACGGCACGGCGCCAGGAACGTTCTGCCGCGGATTCCTCCGGCGCCGTAACTTTTGGCTGGTCCGCAGTGGTCGCGACTGGTGGCAACGAGGCGGCGTATCCCGCCGCGACGGCGGCGGCGATCAGTGCACCAGTGTCCGGAGTCGAATCCGGCTTCCAGGATACCGTGGCACGGGCGGCGTCGAGTTCGACCTGCACCCAGGCAACGCCGGGGACCTTGCCCAGCGCGGTTTGGACGCGATTGGCGCAGGAGCCACACGTCATGTCCTCGACGCGAAGCCGTGTCTGAACCGTCCCAGGCGCCGAGACACGGGTCGCCGAATCCGTAACGGTGGCGGGACGTGGCTTGAAGGCGACTGGAGCAGATGCCATGTCATAACCCTCCGGCGCGGGTCGCGCGGTGGCAAATCTATTGCCCGACTTGAGGTGTTCGGAGTCGAAGGTCAAAGGTCGAAGGTCCAACGTCGGCGGGGTTGTTCTTGGACGCTGGGAGCGTATGCTGCTCGTATGACTCGTCAGCAAGTGCTTGACCTCTACTTCATGGATGCCCGCTGCAAGCTCATCGAGCTGGCGGCCTTCCTCGACCGGGTGGATCGCGGGACCGGCGAGGCCGATTTTCGTCTTGCCGCCTTTCGTGACGCCATGAAGCACCTGGCGGACGGTGAACCGAAGCGCGCTGAGACCGTGTTGGCGTCGCTGAGTGACCCCACGCTGGAACCGATCGCCAAGGCTCCAGGCAAGGGCGCCGTCGGCGCGTGGCCTGGCCGTGCGGGCTAAGGAACGAACACTATGGCTTCAAAGGCGCCTGCCACTCGGACCGCCCTCCCAGAAGTTGGGGTTCGCCTTGTTTGCACAGGCTGGCCCGAGCACGGATTTGAAGAGATGAGATTCGGACGGAACATTCGGGTGGATTTGCAAACACGCGACGGGCTCGAGTCTGGGCGCCCGGCCCGAGGCCAGGGCCAACAGTGGATTTCCAACATTGCCGTGAAACGTCTCGAGGACGGAACCCTTGATTTTGCAGGGCCGGCAGTTCACGGAAAACGTGGTGAACGATTCTTTTACCTTAGCTGGTCCGGCGAGATCGACGGCGCACGCGTGATGTTTCGGCGTCTGAAAATCCATCTCCGCGAGGTGAAGTCGGCCCAGTGGACCGCTGCACTTCGACCGGGGGCGAAGTCGCTGCTGCAGGCCCGCGTCCACGCCGTGGCGAAGGATGGCGGTCCGGCGTGTGCCTCCGTTCCACTGCTCGATGGCGGGTGGACAATTCACCCGAGCGAAGGCTAATTCACCGTCCACCGATTACCGTTTACCGTTTATTGTCCCCCCCATGCGCTACATCGAACCCCATGGTCACATGGTCAGCCGGACCACGGATGACTACCAGGATATGGTCACGGCGGGCTGCGCCGCGGTCTGTGAGCCCGCGTTCTGGGCGGGATTTGACCGCTCGTCCGTCCACGGGTTCCGCGACTACTTCCGTCAGCTCACCGAGTACGAGCCGGCCCGCGCCGCGAAGTATGGCCTGCCGCACTACTGCTGGCTTTGCATCAATCCGAAGGAATCGGAGGACGTGGCACTGGCGACCGATGTCATTGCCATCATCCCCGAGTTCCTCAAGTGCCCGACAGTGCTGGGAATCGGCGAGATTGGACTGAACAAGAATTCGCGCAACGAGATGACCGTGCTGGAGATGCATGTGGATCTCGCGGCGCGTCACGATCAGCTCATCCTCGTCCACACGCCGCATCTGGAGGACAAGCTCAAAGGGACGCGGTTGATCCTCGACGTGCTGAAGGCCGATTCGCGCATCCGCCCGGAGCGCGTGCTGATTGATCATGTGGAGGAGCACACCGTCCGCATCGTGCTGGAGCGCGGTCACTGGGCGGGCATGACGCTGTATCCGATCAGCAAGTGCACCCCGGCGCGTGCGGTGGACATTCTCGACCAGCACGGCAGTGAGCGCTTGTGGATGAACTCGGCCTGTGACTGGGGTGAGAGCGTTCCATTGGCGATTCCCCGCACAGCCTTGGAGATGCGCCGTCGCGGCTGGACCGCCGAGGCCATTGATCGTGTGGTTTACCAAAATCCCGTTCGGTTCCTCAGTCAGAATCCCCGGTTCCAGCTGGCTCAATAATCCCGTGGTTCCGTCGCGCCGGCCCGCCCGGGAATAGCGCCTTCAACGTGGTAGCGCGAGGCTCCCGCCGAGCGAGGTGCGTAGACGGCGGGTGGGACGCCACAGTGCGAAGTGGAACCCGTCCGCCCACCCGGCTCATCAGGAGATTCGCCCTACCGATCGCGCCCCGCGGTCGCACCAAGATGGTAGCGCGAGGCTCCCGCCGAGCGAGGTGCGTAGACGGCGGGTGGGACGCCACAGTG
>JANXMD010000435.1 GCA_025354845.1 Verrucomicrobiota bacterium
CCCAAGCCATGGTGAGGTCGAGGTACTCGTGTCCCTCGGTGTCCCACACCCGGCATCCACGGCCCCGTTCCAATACCGGCGCATCGCCATCCGGGATGCCATATTCCCCGTTGGAACCGGCGGAAAAAAGCGCCAGGGCGCGCTGGGTATAGGTGAGCGGGGACGTCATGGGATCGGGGCGACTCGATACTGGGAACCAGGACTCAGCGGATTCCGTTGCGGTGTTCGACCTCGCCGATGGACTCATCGAGGATGTCGAGCGCGCGATCCATCTCGGTGTCGGTCAGCGTGAGGGCGGGCGTGAGGGTGAGGATGTTGCCCATGGTGACCTTGAAGTTGAGTCCCCGGCTGAGAGCAGCGTACATGACCTGCTCGGCCTCGTTCATGGCACGCTCCAGGGTGCCGCGGTTTCGCAGCAGTTCGATGCCGAGCAGCAATCCCCGACCGCGGATGTCGCCGATCAGCGGATGCGTTGCCGCCATGGCTTTCATGCGAGTGATGGCACGCTCGCCGAGGGCCGCAGCGCGTTCGGGCAGGTGTTCGTCGCGCAGGATGTCGAGCGTGGCGATGCCCGCCGCGCAGGCCACGGGATTCTTCTCATGCGTGTAGTGGCCCAGAGCGGTGCGTGTGGCCACATTCAGAGATTCACGGGCCAGCAATGCCGCGAGCGGGAAGACGCCGCCGCCGAGACCCTTTCCCAGGACCAGCATGTCGGGAACCACGTCGTAGTGTTCCGCGGCAAACATCTTTCCGGTCCGGCCGAGACCGATGGGGATTTCGTCGAGGATCAACAGGGCACCATGCTTGTCGCAGGCGGCGCGGACTTTTTTCCAATAGTCCGCGGGCGGAATGAACGGAGTGCACCGAACGGTCTCACCGATGACTGCCGCGACGTCGCCCTCCTTCTCCAGCACGTATTCGATGTAGTCGGCGCACGCGAGATTGCAGGCGCTGCCGCAACGGAAAGGACAGTGGCGGTTGTCCGGTGGTGGAACATGTTCGCAGCCCGGGAGCAGGGGACCGATCCCCTGGCGAAAGACGGCTTCGCCGCCAATCGAGATCGCGTCGAGGGAGGCGCCGTGGAAGGAGTCCCACATCGACACGAATTTGAAGCGTCCCGTGGCGATGCGCGCCAGCTTGAGGGCCATGCCGATGGCGCTCGTGCCGCCGGGGGCAAAGAGCACGCGGGAAAGGTCCCCCGGAGCAATCTCGACCAGGCGACGCGCGAGTTCCACCGCCGGTTCGCAGGTGTAGCGGCGGGTGCAGAAGCTCAGAGTGTCCATCTGCTGCTTCACCGCGTCGATCACTCTCGGATGCGCGAAGCCCACTTGATGGACATTGTTGCCGTGGAAATCGAGATACGAGCGCCCTTCCAGATCGGTGATTGACGCGCCCTGCGCGCCGGTGAGCACGTTGAGGCACGGTGTGGAGAGCGACTGATGCAGGAAGTATTTGGCATCGTCCTCCAGCACCTGGCGGGTCTCAGCGCCGATGTGGCCTGCCGACCACGCTTTCCGATTGGGCGAGAGATTGACGTCCCCCTCGGAACGCAGGCGATCGAGGGACGGAATGATGGGATCGGGACTCATGGAGGCGACGTCAGTGCGGGGCGGTGCGATGAAGCTGGGCGGCGAGCTCGGCGAGTTTGTCGGTGTTGATCATGTCCACTCCGGCGGCGTGAAGTTCGCTCCACACATAGGGCTGATCCTGAACGCCCCAGAAGCGGAGCCGGCGGCCCTGCGCATGGGTGCGCTCGACGAGGTCGCGTAGCTTGGTCTGATCGGCGGTGGAGATCTTTCCGTCGGCGAACCAGTTGAAGGTGGGGCGCCAGCTCTCACTGATCAGCGGGACCAGATGAACCGGCGGATTGGTGGCGAGATCGGTGAACAAACCGTCCAGGGCGCACCAGCGCGCGGAATCTGCGGCGACCAACTCTCGAGGACGGTCGCCCGAGAGAATCACCGTGATCGCGCCTGGCGTGGTGGAGGTCGAAGTAAAGCGCGTGAGCATTTCGCGGTATTCCGGAAGCAGCGACTGCAGCTTTCGATACACGGCGGCTCCGTCCGTCTTGATGTCCACGAGCAGGGTGAACTCAACCCGAGGAGCGTTTGTCGCGAGCGGCTGGCTGAGTGCGGGCTGAGTGCCGAGCTCGGGATAGATATGCCCACCAAAGCGCTTGAAGCGTTCGCGCAGGGGATCGAGGTAGAGGGCCTGCAACGTACGCTCCGGCTTCACATCCGTCCGGTTGTGGGCGACGAGGAGTTCGCCGTTCACTAGATAGACGTCCGCCTCGACGCTGCAAAACCCCTGATCGAGGGCGTCGAACAGGGGGCGTTTGTGTTCGTAGTCGTTGTGCGCGTGGGTTCGGGGCAGGGGAACCGGATCGGCGTGCACCAGCGCCGCAGCGGCCAGGGTCACCAGGAAGAGAGAGCGACGGAGACTCATCGGAGACTAGGGCTTCGGGGGAAGGTGAATTCCCATTTCGTTGAGAGCTTCACCGATGGCGTAAACCACCTGACGCATGTCGGTGGGGAAGAGGCGACCGATGTTGCCGATGCGGAAGGTGTCGGC
>JANXMD010000450.1 GCA_025354845.1 Verrucomicrobiota bacterium
CACACTCAGTCGCAAACAACTCTTAGGACGACTTACCTTATGAAAAATTGGATCAAAACAGTCGCAATGACGGCCTTGGCTGTCGGTTGCGTCACCCAAACCAGAGCAAATCTTCTGGTAAACGGCAGCTTTGAAAACCCCGGCCTGGGTGGCGGGTGGACCACTGCTGGCAGCTTCCCTGGTTGGACCGCTGTCGCCCCTGGAAATCCCAGTCTTGAGATCGGTGCAGGCTCAATCTACGGAGTCACCGGGTACGATCAGTATCAGGTCATGGAGCTGGATTCTTACAGCAACGTGGTTGCCCAGCAGACGATCAGCGGTTTGAGTGGCTCCTACAGCTTGTCGTTTCTGTACGCGCTCCGAGCCGGTGTCGCTCCCTCGAGTGGAACCTTGTCCGTGTTCTGGAATAGCGGACTAATCGGGAATTTCAACCCGACCAGTGGGGCGATGACGCTCTACTCCACGACGGTAACCGGCGGTGCCTTCAATACGCTGCAGTTTTGGGGCACCGGCTATTCGGACTCCTACGGCGCGATCATTGATGGAGTGTCGCTGGACCAGCGGGTGTCGGTGCCGGATGGCGGATCGACCATGACCCTTATGGGTCTGGGTTTGCTCGCTGTTGCAGGCGTGCGCCGTAAGCTGAGCTGATTCGAATCGGGACGATTCGAGTTCAAGCTGGGTTCCAGTTTTGGAGCCATGGACAGGGTGCCGATTTATCATCGGCACCTTTTTCTTTTTACCGGCACCAGAGAGCCACTGGTGCCGTGACTTCGCACGCGTGGTGTCCCCTGCCGGCTCCGCGGGACAATACCGGCCAGCTACCGACCATGGACTGGCAGGTATTTTCACGGAAAACTCTCACCGGATCTCACTTCGAGTCTGGCCCAATTTCCTAACGCGTTCGGAAACCAGATACCGCTGAGACGACGCTGCGCTGGTCGGGGGAAGTATGGGCTGAGCGGCAGCTCACCCGTACCTAGCCCTACCTGTCACCGGGCGGATTGGAGACACGATCAAAATCCATTCGGACACCACTTATGCCAGTGATGAGTTGAGCGCGGGGGAATTGCCGGCATAGGTCCCCTGGCCGGTCGTATCCGGCGGGTATCTTTACAGCCGCATGCCATACGACGGAATTTATGACGCCTCTCGTTTTGAGATCTAACGGGTTTGTTTGTAGGCACTTAAAGTAACGAACAGCCCTCAAGACCAAGAACGACGTCGGATTCGTTGACATTTTTCGAGGATCCAATCGCCTGATGTAGAGAAGTCATTTGAAATTCCGAAATAATGTAGGTATCTTGGGATGAGCCGGTTACGAGTCCGAATCTCTATTGTGCGCCACACCACAATACGGGTGGCACCTTTCATGCTTTTTGAGCTGAACTAATCCAATCAGAAGAAAGTGATAGGTTGGAAAAGCGAAAAGAGGAACGTTTGGGAATCAATCAGATCAGGAACAAAACCATGAAACTTCAACAAATAGCGACTGCAGGAATGCTGTTGTCAGGAATTCTGGCAACGTCGGCGATGGGTGACCAGGTCAAGATAGACTGGTTCAACGGCGGGCATGACGGCGCCTCTTTAGGGACGTTTAGCTCAGGAAAGCACTTCACTACCTTTTGCTTGGAAGATGGTGAGTATTTTTACTCGGGCCGCTGGTATGATTACACGAAGAACCAGGACGTTATCCAAGGGTGGGGCAGCAGCCTTCCTCATAGTCCGAATATTCCGCTAACGGTGGGTGCCGTTAATTTGTACAAGGACTTTTTGAGTGACACTGGAGCTGCTGGAGCAGCCTCTGCGACGGATGTGCAATACGCCATTTGGGCGAGCCAAGGGTACGGTGCTGGTGTTATCGCCAGTCTGTTGCCATATATCGATTCCACGGCCTATACCGGCAATTCGTACTACGCCGTCAATCAATTCGACGCGTCGAATTCTGATGGGCTCAATGGCTATGGTGGTGTGGCTGTCGCGGGTTTGCGCCAGTCCTTTATTAACGCTCCAGACGGCGGATCGACCTCCATGTTGATGGGCCTTGGTTTGACTGCCGTTGGCTTTGTTTCCCGCCGGATGCGAAAGTAGTCTTTCGGAAAGAAATCTAATGATTGCAAGGGGCAGCTTCGGCTGCCCCTTTTTTGCTGAGAGATCGTATGACACGGTGAACCAACCATCTCTCCGACTCTCGCGCTTATGTTCGCCCTAAAACAGCGATGCGAGCTCTCGGAGCGGAATATCGGTTGAGCGGCAGCTCAGCCCCACCGGTGGGTCGAGACTTTGGACTTTGGACTTTGGACTTTGGACCCAAGCCGTTGCGGCCGAAGCCGCGAGCCCGGCCGCCCCGCGTTCGAGAATGGCACCGCTTGAACCGGGAGCATTCTACGGCGCGACGAGGGCGCGGTAGAATCGGAGGTCCGCATCAGGAGTCGGATCGGTCCAGTGGAACGATGCTGCCGAACTCGTCACATTGGTAACCGTGGTCCATTGGATGAGATCGGTCGATACCTGCAGCGCGAACGTCAGGCCGGCCACACCCTGAACATTCAGCTCCGCCGGGGGCGTGATGGTGATTGCAGGAGCCACGACCGCTTCCGTCACAATCACCGTGAACACGTTTGTCGCGCTTAGTGTCGGGTTCACCGTATCGAAGGCGTCTGTACTGGTCGCTACCGTAGTGATTACGTTCGTGCTAGGGCTTTGAGCATGTGAGGGCGTCCACCGGATGATTCCACTTCCATCGATCGTCATCCCCACCGGTGGACTCACCAACGTGTAGCTGAGAAGCGCATGGATATTCGCGGTCGTCGCCGTGTTGGACACCGTCAGCAAGCTCAACTCACTAATCCTCTGTTGCGCGATTGCTGGGAGCGCGGGTGCTGCGTTCACTTCCTGGACAATCACGGTGAACGCATTGGTTGCACTCAGGACCGGATTTAGTGGATCCAATGCGTCGGTGCTCGTCACCACTGTGGTGATCAGGTTCGTGCTTGGGCTCTGCGTCTGAGCAGGCGTCCACCGAATGACTCCGTTGCCGTCAATGGTCATGCCCGCAGGCGGATTCACCAACCGGTAGGCCAAGGTCGCCTGGGAATCCGACTCAATAGCCGTGTTCGCGACGGTCAGCAGAGCCAGTTCGTTCACCGCCTGCGGCAATATCACACCAAACAATGGCGTCGCATTGGTTTCCTTCGCCTTGACGAACACGGTGAACGTGTTGGTGGCGTGCAATGTCGGATTCACCAAGTCGAGACTGTCCGTACTCGTCGCCACGGTGGTGACCAAAGTTGGTCCGGCACTCTGAGCGCGGGCGGGTGTGGTCCAACGGATGATGCCACTGCCATCGATGATCATTCCCGGTGGCGGGCTCAGCAGCGCGTAACTCAGGACCGCATGGATGTTCTGGGCCGTCGCCGTGTTCGTCACGGTCAGAAAACTCAGCTCGATTGCATTCTGAACCGGAACCGCCGGCAAAATAGGCGGCTGGTTGATCTCGCGCACGATTACCGTAAAGGAATTGGTGGCACTCAATGTGGGGTTCACCAGATCCAGGGTGTCCGTACTCGTAGCGACAGTTGTGATCACGCTGGTTCCGGGACTCTGCGTCTGGATTGGCACCCACCGAATAATCCCACTGGCATCAATCGTCATTCCTTCCGGTGCGCCCACCAGCGTGTAACTGAGGAGGGAGTGAATGTTCGATACAGAAGCCGCGTTCGTCACCGTGAGAAGAGTGAGCTCGTTGACTGTTTGCGGGGAAATCACACGGAAAACCGGCGCCGTGTTGACCTCCTGCACGACTACCGTAAACGAATTGGTGGCGCTTAAGGCCGGATTTACCAAATCCTTCGTGTCCGTGCTCGTCACGATCGTTGTGATCGTGTTGGTGCTGGGGCTCTGCGCCTGGGCCGGTGTCCAGCGGATGATCCCGAGACTATCGATCGTCATTCCCGTCGGCGCTCCCACCAGAGCGTAGCTCAGGGTCGAGTGGATATTCGGAGCGGATGCCGTGTTCGTGACGGTCAACAGATTCAGCTCTCGAACTACCTGCGGAGGGACCTCAGGAGGCACCGGTGCCACATTCACTTCCTGCACAAACACGGTAAACTGATTTGTGGCGCTGAGCACCGGATTCACCAAATCCAGGGCGTCCGTGCCCGTAGCGATAGCGGTAATAAAATTGGTGCTTGGACTCTGAGTTTGCGCCGGGGTCCAGCGGACAATGCCACTTGCATCGATCGCCATCCCAGCCGGCGCCCCCTGTAGCCGGTAGCTCAGCACCGCACGCGAATTCCCCGCCGTCGCCGTGTTCGTCACGGTCAGCAAACTCAGCTCGTTTACCGTCTGCGGCGGGATCACCGGCAGCAGTGGTGCCCGATTGATCTCGCGCACGACCACGAGGAACGAATTGGTGGCGTTCACGGTCGGGTTTACCAAATCCAGGACGTCAGTGCTCGTCGCCACCGTGGCAACGAGGTTCGTCCCGGGGCTCTGCGTGTGCGTCGGCGTCCACCGAATGATCCCGCCTGCATCAATTGTCATGCCGGCGGGTGCACTCACCAATTTGTAGCTGAGTACCGCATTGGCATTCGCGGTCGTCGCCGTATTTGTCACCGTCAACAAACTCAATTCACTCACCGTCTGCAGAGGGACCGGACGGAAAACAGGAGCCAGGTTCACCTCCAGCACGATCACCGTGAACGAATTGGTGGCACTCAGTGTTGGGTTCACCAGATCAAGGATGTCAGTACTCGTGGCGATTGCGGTGATGACGTTGGTCGATGGACCCTGCGCCTGAGACGGCGTCCAAATCACAATGCCGTTGTTATCGATCGTCATACCCGGGGGCGGTCCCAGCAAACGGTAGCTGAGGACGGCATGGATGTTCGCGTCCGTCGCCGTGTTCGTTACCGTCAGCAAGCTCAGCTCGCTTACGGTCTGCGCGGCAATCACAGGCAGGACTGGAGGCTGGTTTACCTCGCGTACGATCACGGTGAAAAAATTGGTGGCACTGAGTGTCGGGTTCACCGAATCCAAAGCGTTGCTGCTCGTCGCCACCGTGGTGATCCGGTTCGTCCCTGGGCTCTGCGTCTGGGTCGGCGTCCACCGGATGATCCCGCCTACATCAATCGTCATGCCCTGCGGGGCTCCAACCAGCTCATAGCTCAGAACACCATGACTGTTCGCCTCCGTCGCCGTGTTCGTCACCGTCAGCAAGTTCAGTTCACTTACCGTTTGTAGCGGAATCACGCGGAATACCGGCGGCGAATTGAGCTCCTGCACGATCACGGTAAACGCGTTGGTGACGCTCAGGGTTGGATTAATCAAATCCTTCGGGTTTGTGCTCGTTGCGACGGTCGTGACCGTGTTGGTGCTGGGGCTTTGCGCCTGGAGCGGGGTCCATCGAATGATGCCATTGGAATCAATCGCCATCCCTTCCGCAGCTCCAACCAATGCATAGGTTAGCGTGGAGTGGATATTGGAAACGGTGGCCGTGTTCGCTACCGTCAGGAGATTCAACGCCTGCGCGGCCTGCTGCGGCACCTCTCGAAGGACCGGTGGCTGGTTTACCTCTCGAACGATGATTGTAAACTGGTTCGTCGAGCTGAGGGTCGGGTTCACCGGATCCTGCGAGTCGGTGCTGGTGGCAATGGTCTTGACCACGTTCGTCGACGGACTCTGCGACTGTGCCGGCGTCCACCGGATGATGCCATTGGCATCAATCGCCATCCCCGCGGGCGTTCCAACCAAAGCGTAGCTCAAGGTGGCCTGGCTATTCGCGATGGTCGCCGTGTTCGTCACCATCAGCAAAGTCAGCTCATCCACCGTCTGCGGCGGGATCACTGGCAACACAGGCGGCTGGTTGGTATCAGGTATCACCACAGTCAACACTGCGTTGGAGCTCACCATCGTACCCGCAGGATTGCTCACGACGGCGTGGTACGATCCGGCTTGGTTCGTTGTTATGCTCGTGAGACGCAAGCTGGAACTGGTCGCCCCACTGAGGAGGTTGGTATCATTGAAATACCACTGAAAAGCCAACGGAGAACTGCCGGAGACCGTCAGCGAAAGATTAGCTCCGCCTCCGACGAACGCCGTTTGATCCTGAGGCTGCCGGGTAACAACCGGAGGCTGAGAAGTGAAGACAGTCACCGAATAGTTGTCCAAGCCGCATTGATTGGTGATCGCCCCGGCCGACGAAGTGGTGACGGTGACATACCCGAAGGCCATGTCGGATCCTTGGGCTGAAAAATCCGGGTGCGCGTTCCCTCTTCTACCGGAGGCTGTATCCACGTTGAAAAAGCTCGCCGCATTCAGGACGGGTTGATTCGTGGTGAACCATGAAGTGGAACCGGAAGTATTAAATACGATGAAATTCGTTCCGCCCTGTTGAAGCAGGAGACCAAAGCCAACCTGGGCGCCTGTTGACGGCGGATTGAACTCGATAAAATCGCAAGCGAAGGCGATCGAGGCAATTGGCCCCTGGGATGTAGGAGAATAGATCGCCCCGCCTAGGAAATGGGCAACAAACATTGTGCCCGCGGTTTTGCAGGTTTCATCCACCTCGCGATAGGCCCCTGGATTCCCTCCGGATAGATTCTGGAACGCACTTACCGTCGCCGCCGCGCCTGCGGTGGTGTCGACGATTTTGGAAGCGCTCCAGTTGGAATTGGAAAAGGTCGCGTCGACAAAATTGGCGTTTCCGCTGACGCGAGTCGTGGTAAGCCCTACTAAAAGGAGGATCAGCCACGAAAGGTGGCCGGCTGCGCGGGACGTTCGGAGTCTATTCATGGGACGCGGTACACGCTGAACAGTTGAAGTGGTTCAGGCTACCGCCAAACGCCTTCAGGTGCATTAAAATCTCGCCCTCAAAATCCCTAGGCATTGCCTCTAAGCCGAGGCCCAAGCCACGCGGTTCGGCAGTCCGGATCGAGGAATCTGGGCGGTTGGTGAAAGCGAGGCGGAGGTGGCCGCCGCCAGTGGGCTGAGAAAGTGTCGCCCCAGAGGACGGCCGCCCCCTTCGAGCCCCTGATCCGACTTCTCACGAGTGCCACCGACGTGGTGGCCCGTCGAATCCACGACCGTCGGGACCGATGGTGGCTAGGAACACTTCCTAGGCGATTCTAACGGATCGGTTCGGAACGCACTGTGGAGGCGATAAGGGATCATTGTCCCAAAGGCGGCCTCCGGCGGAACTTGGGATGTCATCCCTCAAATGACGCCGGTCCCCGTACGGCCGCCATCGAGCGCATTCCCGATCCGGCCGAGGCGGAGGCGGTCTGGGAAAAAGAGTGGCAGCAACACCGGTTGAACGCGGCCTGTGAGCGCATTGCCCGACGGGTGAACGCCCGCCATTTTCAAGTGTTCGACCTCTTCGTCCGGCAGAAATGGCCGGTGCTGAAGGTCGCTAAGGAACTGGGGATCAATCCCGTGTCCGTGCACTTGATCGCCCATCGACTTACCAAACCGCTCAAGAAGGAGGTCGAAATCCTCTTAAAACTGCTGAGTTGAGCCAGTCCGTTGCCCTGGAAGCAGAGGGGGAAATCCCCTGAAGTGCAGTCAGACCGTGACGGCGCCACGCTTCTCGCGGACCTCCTACTGCTCCGGCAAGGCCGCTCCGTGCGCCATCGCGCGTTTGCCGGTTGGGCGATCGGAACGGTGACCGTACTTCTGGTGGTCGCCGCGGTGATCCTTGGAATTCCGTCACGGTGAAAGCCCTCCCCTCAGGCCGATTCCGTCTCATCAACCCCAGGCTCGAATGCCAATTCACGCCTCGAAAGTCCGAATTCTGAGATCCGGGACAGAAGTCTCGCCGTGCATCCGGTCGAGAATTTCAGCCCCGAGCCCGAGAACGCCTACTTCACCGAGGGCATCCATGCCGACATCATCGCCGCCGTCGGACGGTCGTCCGGCCTCAGGGTTTCCACACAATTCGCGCCACAGTGTCGTTGGTCGAGGCCTTGGTCGCACCGCCGTG